>JAOZGY010000015.1 GCA_026015145.1 Candidatus Bathyarchaeota archaeon
AGAAATGCAGAACCTTGCTTGACAGCTCCATTGTTTTGCGCCGATAACCTAATGCCAAAAGGGCTATTACTTGGAATCTTTCTGGGATGATTAGAAGTTTTTTAACTTGATTCTCATTAAAGCTTCCAATCCAACATGTACCCAAGCCTTCGCTGGTAGCGGTCAAAACCATGTTTTGCATAGCAATAGTCGTATCAACCGCGTGCCAGTTGGGTGACGTTTTTTTGTCTCCACAGCCCACCAATACAACAGGTGATTCTACTAAGAACTTGGCATATCTTCCTTTTGACAGCTTCTTTCTTTTCTGTGGATCGGTGACAACTATGAAATGCCATGGTTGTATATTTCCAGCAGAAGGTGCCAAACGTGCAGCTTCCAAGATTTTTTCCAATTTTTCACTAGGAACTTCATCGGACAAATATGATCTAACTGAATGTCTCTTTTGGATTGCCTCAAACACTTCCATTTAATCTCATCTCATTGAGTAGGAATTGATCCAAAACTACCTGATATACAATTCTTTAGTTTTGAGATTTAATTTTAATCAAAAAAATCCGATCCATAAACCTGTGAACCTGATGACTTGGCATTAACAACCAATTCTTCTTCTAACTTAGAGCCTATAAAAGACTAATCCAACAAATAGTTAATCTTTGAAAAAAAGTTTCGCTATTAATAGCTCATATAGAAATTTAATAGGTAGCTCGGGTAACCAAAAGTAAAAACAAGAAATCAACAAAGATAATTAAATCCTATGTTCATTCAACTCTTATGAGAAACAAGCTAAACGTATCCATGAACCAAGAGTTATTAGATACAATCTTTGAGGGAGCAAAACAACTCTACCCAAGAGAAAACATTTTGTTTCTTAGGGGAAAAAAAAACGCAAACCTGCTGCAGATAACTGAGCTTGTTATTCCTCCTTTAGCAGTTCATGGCAGCAGATTCGCAAACGCTCCACTATACATGTTACCCACGGATTTTTCAATTATGGGAACTGTGCATTCTCATCCTTCTGGGAACTTGTCTCTTTCAAATGTCGATTTTAATCATTTTTTTGGGAGAATAATGATGATTGTTGGTTTTCCTTTCCTTTGCAAAAACAACGTTGCAATCTATGATTCGAAAGGAGAACAATTAGAATTAGAAATAACCAAAAAGTAACAAAACTCTTTCTTCAAAAATGCTAAGTCACAAAAACAAAAAATAGACGACACCACTAAGGATCACAGTGTATAGCTGATTCCAACCTAGATTTTTATTTAATCCTCATTAACTATCTCGATTTTTATTATTTCAAGAGTTCTTATTGATGGTATTATTAGGGCTATCGCGGGGGGTTTTTTGGCTTTTTAGCTCAATCTTCTTTTATTATCTTGATTTTTATTCTAAAAGATATCAATAATTCTTATTCAAAAGATGGAATTACCTAATTTGCGTAGTTTTAAAGCCAACCGAAAAATCACATTGCTCTTAGTCGTTTTATTCTTTCTCCTATTGGGGGATGAGTCGCAAAAAGACTGTCCAATGAACTTTTTTTAGGATCCACAAAAAATAGATGACTCAAAGCTTCACTTACCTTCATTTTTCCCCGATTTACACTACCTATTTTTTCGAGAGCAGATGCAAGTCCTTCAGGGTATCGAGTTACACCCACCCCAGAAGCATCAGCTAAGTACTCGCGCTTACGAGAAATAGCAAACTGCACCAAACGAACAACAATCGGAGCAAAAATAGCTAAAATGATCCCTACAATAATCAAAAGCCACATAATCCCTCCTCTATCTCGACTATCTCTTCGACCCCCAAACCACATTGACCGCAAAATCAAATGACTCACAATCGCAGCAAGACCAACCAAAACCGCAACAAGAGTCATAAATAGTATATCTCGGTTTTTTACATGAGAGATCTCATGAGCGATTACACCTTCAAGCTCTTGCCTATTCAAAGAACGAACAAGCCCTGAAGTAACTGCAATACTAGCATTTTGTGGATTTCGCCCAGTCGCAAAAGCATTCAAATCCTCACTTTCCACCACATAAATTTTAGGAGCCGGAATCCCTGAAGCAATACTCAAACCCTCAACAACATCCCGCAAATACTGGTATTCTCTACCTTGAGCAAGCTTAGCATTAGTAGCTGAAAGAACCACCCTATCCCCAAACCTATAAGAACTATAAGTGTAAACCACAATCAAAATAACCGAAATAGGCAAAGCCACAAGAACAAGCTCAGGTAATAAAAAAAATATTATAAAGTAAACCAAAAAAAATAGTATCAACGAAACAACTATAGCCAAAAAAAGAGAAGATCGTTTATTCTTCGCTATTTCATCAGCAAAACTGGTAATACCCATCAGAACTTCACTTTAACAACACTTCGTTCTTCCTCAGGAACTGCCAAGAAAGCATGTTTACTTCTGCCACCAGCAAACCAACGACCAGGAATTGTTGTGATAAGATTGTTGTACCCTAAAACTGAACTATTATAATACTGTCGGGCATAAGCAATTTTATTCTCAACACCTTCCAGCTGCTCTTGGAGCAATTTAAAGTTGTCACTAGCCTTAAGAATAGGATAATTCTCAGCCACAGCAAATAAAGTTTTTAAAGTACTTGTTAATTGATTCGAAGATTTCACCCGCTCCTCTCTACTACCACTAATCATCCCTTTCCTATCTTCAGAAACCTTTTCAAAAATCTCTTTCTCATGCTTAGCATAACCTTTCACAGTCTCAACTAGATTTGGAACTAGATCATAACGCTTTTTTAATTGAACATCAATCTGAGCCCAAGCCTCCTCAATACGATTGAACAAAATTCTTATTCGATTATAATAGTAAAAAAATAACACAACACCAATCACAACACCTAATCCTATCACTCCGCCAACAATCCATGTAACCAAGCTCAAAAATTCATACCTCCCATAAACCGATTCATCTAAAAACTATTAAATATTATGTAATACCCAATCAAGAAAAAAAACATTATTATAATATACTACAATATTATAAGATACTTTATTTCTGATCTTCTTGTTCTTTCTCGTTTTTTATTATTTTTAGGGTTCTTATTGCTGGTATTATTAGGGCTATCGCGGCGGTTGCCATTCGCTCACCCGCAAATCCAATAGTTGGTCGGCATCATTTTATCGGAGATCAACCATAATTTAAGACGGGTGGACAGTTCCAACTTCTAAAAGGTGTATTTACAAGAAAAAAGCACGCATAAAAATTTTAAATTAATTCTTAAATCACCCTACTGCTTACTATTACTAGGAGGAACCCTCTGTGAAAACAGGAAAAAACCTGGATAAAGAGTTCCCAAGCGTCATGGATAGCGCGTACAAACAGTACAAACACAATCTTTCGCGCTACAAACAAGCAAATGAAATTATGACAAGAACCGTTTTTACAATAAACCCTGAAGCTTCAATGTATGAAGCCGCCAAAATAATGGGTGAAAAACACATTGGAAGCTTAATTGTAACAAAATATGACACCCCTGTAGGCATAGTAACTGAGAGAGACTTACTCACAAAAGTTTTGGCATTAGAAAAAAACCTAAAAACAGAAAAAATCGAAAAGGTGATGTCTTATCCTTTAGTTTCAATTGGCTTAACCACTAAAATAAAAGAGGCTGCAAAAACCATGATCAACCAGAAAGGCAGACTCGCTGTTTTTGATGCCGGAAAGCTAGTAGGCATAGTAACAGCCTCAGATCTCATTAGAAGCCTACCAGAAATTCATGAAACAGAGGCAAAAGTGGACGATTTCATGACCAAAAAAGTCATAACCACGGACGAAAAAACATCCATAAACACGGTAGCTAAAATTATGGGCAAAAAGCGAATAGGCAGCGTCATAATAACCAAGAAAGGAAAACCCATAGGAATTTTTACAGAACGAGACCTACTCACCACCATCCTTTCAAAAGACAAACCACTAACAACCCAAGTAGGCAAAAAAGCTTCTTCACCACTCATAACCCAATCCAGCGGAATAAGTATTCATAAAGCCGCCATCACAATGACCATCAAGCATATCAGAAGATTACCAATAGTCAAAAGAGAACAAATCATAGGGATTATCACAGCTAGAGATCTTGTCGAGGCTTACGCAAAATAACATCCCCTTTTTTTAGATCACATGCTATTTTGAATAAAAACTAGATTCTCACTATTCTGCTTCTTCTTGTTCTATTTCGATTTTTATTATTTTTAGTGTTCTTATTGCTGGTATTATTAGGGCTATTATCTTTGTTGTTTGCGTTTTTTAGTTTTTTTGAGATCTGAAAAATCCGTTAGACTCTGAACTGGATAATCTTCTATTCCATAATCTTTTCTTATCTTATTTTTATAACTTTTTTCCAAGATTTTTGCATCTGTTTCTTTTGCGCTTAACTCTACACTATTTTCCAATATCTTAATTGTTCTACGCAGCCGACGTTGACTTCTAGTAACCATATCTTATCTTTCTCCAAAAAGAGTAATAGTTATTATTATATCTTTTATATTGTAAGAATAATTATTTAAGCTCCAAAATTCTAAGAGTATTTTAAACTTCGGAGATCGATTAACTAAACAGATAGAATTACTTATATCATAGAGAAAATGAGAAACACGGAGATAATGAGGACCTGAAGAAGATTAAATTTTAATCCTCTTCTTGTATTATTTCGATTTTTATTATTTTTAGGATTCCGGTTCCTTACATCTATCTTTATTTCTTTTGAGTAAAAGTTCCTATTAAGACTCCGATTACCAATGTAAACGATGACAACGCGAAACTCTCATGATGAAGATCTTCTACTTGAAACCAAATCTCATTAATCAAATACTGATCATATAAAATAAGAAAACCTACAACTGCAAACAATAACGAAACACCTAAGGCAATCCACATTCTGTTCATTCTTAGTCATCCTTTCTCACTAACACTGTATTGCTACTAGAAAAACATTATTCGAAATCTAATAATACCAAAGAATATCAAAACCAAAGAAATCTACTTGTCATTGCAAAATCCATCATTCCTTAGAATGTGTAAACGAATTTGGTAGATGGAACTGGCTGCAGAAAATCTCCCACAAAGAAACATTCAAACTCAAAATAATATAACACCCCCAGCTTAGGGGTTGGGAGAATTCTTGGATAAATGAAAATAAAAATTGCAGCAATATAACCATTTTTTCTCTATTCTTAAAAACGGTTTAAAGTTCAAGAAATGAAATGCGGGTTTTAGTATACTAAATATTTAATCAAATTGGTCTTTTGTGTGTTATTTTGAAAGGATGGTATAAAAACATAAGATTACTCCGATGATTAATGCAATAGCTGCAATCCCATAATATACGGTTTTTCTTTGCTCAAATTCTAAGGATAATTCTTCATTTCCAAATAAAGGGGTGCTTGTGGGCGAAGGGTTTGGCGTTAGAGATGGGGAAGGAACTGGGGTTGGATCTTTGTCTTGGTTAGGGGGCGTTGGGGATATTGATGGTTGAGCTGTTTGTTTTGGAGTAGGTGTGGGAGAAGCTGGGGGAGAAGGAGCTAAAGTTGGTGTAGGAGTTGGCTCTGGTGTTGGTGTGGGTGTTGGATTGGGGGTTGGAGTTGGTGTGTGAGTTGGTGTTGGTGTGGGTGTTGGCTGAGTAATTAAAATAATAGTATCTGTATAAGTGACAGAAACCAAATTGTCGTTGTTTTTAATTTGGTAATATACAGTTTTCACTCCATTTCCAGGCAGCAGCGTCCAGGATTTGGTTGAGGAAAATTTCTCCCAAGGCTTGTCCCAACCACCATTATTGCTAAATCTAACCTCATTTACGCCAGATTCTGGATCATAAGCAGTAAGGCTCAAAGACACAGAGATTGAACCTGTAGACTCCTCACCATTGTTAATTACTATAGAACCTGTTGGTGGGGTTTTATCTTTTTTAGCATAAACATCAACTACCTGAGCTTCAAAGAGCAATACCAAAAGCAAAAATATTAGCAAAATCCAAGCTAGAAAAGAGGTAGCTCTCATACCAATTCTTCGCTCTCCACTTAACGAGTTTAGCAATCTAAAATCAGACATCCTTTTCCTTAAATAAATTCACACTATTCATTATCTATGATGATCTTATTGAAGTACCAGATATCTCTCTTTTCTTTCTCCTATCAAATCTGCAAATTATTCAAATAATATTATTCTTTTGGATATATATCCTGAAAATAACCTATTTAAAAAGAAATTTAGATCAATAAATCTAGTCAAGCCAACAACATCTCCCGCTCATTCTTCCCTTTTTTATTCTTCTGTTTCTATTTCGATTTTTATCGAAAAATTCTGTTTCTATTTGGTTTTTTAATATCTCGCCTGTTCTTATTATTAACGATAGATATGGTTTAGTATTAGGAAAAAAGGAAAAAAATACCAATGCAATCCAAAGTAAGAAACGCGGCTATAGTAGTCATATTAATCCTTACGGCATTTCTGCTTGTGAGCTATACTCGATGGCCTATCGAAACGCCCCTTTCCAACGTCATATCACCCAGAGAAACCTATTATGTTCAAACAGAAAAACTGGTTTATGAAGTCGCAGACGATCTAGTGAACATCCGAGAATTAAATGGACCCAATGAAATAAAGATTCAAATTGTCAATGTGGAATGGACTAAAGAAAATTGGGGAAGAAAAACAAACCAAGGAGAAATTAACCAACTCAAGATCGAAGAGGAAATTTACAAACACTTATTTATTGTTCCCCAAGACTTTGATCTCTTAGCCCAGAAAGAACAGGAAGCCGGCTCTATTCTGGCTGCACTTTGGGGAGATACTTTGTATTTTGTAAGCGATTATTTTGATCCCTACAATGAAGTGAGCGCAAAAGAAGCCATTGCTCATGAAGTGGCACATTTACTTCAAAGCATCAATTTTAAGATAGAGCAACCATTCAAGTTGGACGCTACCTTAGCTCGAGGGGCATTAGTTGAAGGCGAAGCTGAGGTGACAAAAACTCAATATCTTGAACTTGTGCTAAATAAAAGGGTGGACAAAGATTTCTTTCCTGTGGGCAATCAAACAATAAGTGTTGACGAGTTTTTCTGGTTAAAGTGGGTTGCCCCCGGCATCTTTGGCATTGAATTTGTTGAAATGCTCTATAGGGAAGGGGGTTGGATTCGGGTTAATGACGCCTTTATTGATGTTCCCAAGACCATGGAACAAATCATGCATCATGAAAAATATACTATGAAAGAGGAGTACCTGGATTTTGAAGAAGAAATGCTTGAAGATTGGGACCTTGAGAGGAGCGATAGATTTGGTGAACTCTTCATTGTATTGTTTCTTGCACGACACATGCCTGTTGATGATGCGAGAATTGCAGCACAAGGATGGGGCGGAGATAACTTTGACTATTACAAAAAACACAATGAATATTTTTTTGAATGGAAAACCGCATGGGATACCACAACAGACGCAGACCAGTTTATTAGCGCTCTTGAAAGCTTGTTTGGATCAATAGAAGCTAAAGAGATAGCACCCAAAACCTGGAAAATTAATGAAGAATATCTAAAGATTAAAAGCAATAATTGGAATGTTACAATTGTCGGCTCGTCAAACTATGAAACCTTAGAAAATCCGTGAAGAAAAGGATTAAGTGTAGTTTCTAATTGCCAAAATAATTTTCTAATCTTCTTGTATTGTCTCGATTTTTATTTTTTTTAGGGTTTTTATTGCTGGTATTATTAGAGCTATTAGCTTGGTTATTTTTGGATTTTTTTCACTCGATTAGTTATCCAAATAAATCCCACAAATCCTAAAGTTTATCTCATCTCATTAACAGACAAAAATATGATCTAAGCTGACAGAAAAGCTAAAAGCTAATACTTGAATTGTTATGGGAGAACTTCCACAATAGATACATTATCAATTTTCAGAGGATCAAAATTATTTTCATTTACTTGGTTTAAGTAAATCATAATTGTGTTGATGTTTACATCGTTAACAAAGGGTATGTCTGTTACGCTTGCACCTGGTCCCCCTCCTGTGACTGTTAAATCAAAAGTTTTCGCATCCAGATCCGCAATGACCTCTATGGTTGCTTGTTCACTAACGCTTACAACTCCAGTTGTGGATCCATCATAGTAACCCAATGTTTCGTGACCCCCAAATCCGTTGTTAGGTCCACCCCATTTGATGTTAACTGCAACATCTTGAGTTTCACCTGGCGGAGCACTTGTTAAGTCCTCACCAAGCAACATAAATATCTCATAGGTCCCTTCGCTGCCTGTTCTCTCAAAGTCAAGATCAAAAGTCCAATTAATTTTCCCCGCTGCAACCGCAGAGAACGAATGGTAAACTAATGGTTGGTGATTATCATCTAAGGTTTCAAAATGCAAACTATTATCTAGTATTTGAGCATCTGCACTAGCATCAAAGTCAATTTCAACCCAACCCATACCCACTGTAGAACTATCTGCTCGATCAAAGTTATCATCAAGAAAAACTATTGGAGTTACACCACCTGCTGCCTCACCGGGATATCCACTGATTTCTGTGAAGGTGCCATCCATTGTCACAACTCTAACTTCCACAAGCTCTCCTAAACCTCCCGCTGAGCCAGCTACCACTAGGGTGGCGGTTGTTCCTTGTGGGATTAGTCCATCTACTGGGTCTAGGCTGCAGGGTTTGAGGGCGCCGTTTACGTATGCTATTGAGGCACCGGTGGGGTCTAGTTCTATTGTGCCTTCGCCTACGTTTTGGGCGTAAACGACAAGATCTGTTCCATCGTTGGCTATGCTTTGGATTTGGAGGGCGTGTCCGGCTTTGGTTGTGGTGAAGCCTAAATAGCCCATTACCCAGGCGTAGGTTACTAGGCCGGCTGCTACAGCAACTATGATCATCATTAATACAGCAAGAATTGGCGAAATGCCCTTGATACCTTTTCGTAATCGGCTAAATCCTAAATTCACATTCAATTCTCCCTGATTTTTTAAAATAAGTTATTAAATCTTCAAGTAATTCTGAAAATTTTTACTTATAAAACCCAAAGGAATTATCTTATAGAATTATTTTACATACAGAAAAAAGCAAATCTCCCAAAAACGACTTAAACATCTGCAACCTAATTTCTATCAAAAATCTGATCTTTTTTATATCTCGATTTTTATTATTTGTAGGGTTCTTATTGCTGGTATTATTAGGGCTATCGCGGCGGTTGCCATTCGCGTGCCCGCTATTCCCATAGTTGGTCGGCATAATATTTTATCAGAGATCAACATTAATTTAAGACTGGTGGACCGTACTAGCTTCTATAAGTTTTGTTTACTATAGGAAAAAAGTACACAGAAAAATTTTAAATTAATTCTTAAATCGCTCCAATACCTACTATTAATGTAAGGAACTCTCTATGGAAACAGGAAAAAACCTGATTAATGAGTTCCCAAGCGTCATGGATAACGTGAGCGAAGTTAAGCAAGCCCTTGTTTTGGCAGCTGGAAAAGGAAGCCGGCTGAGCGAATGCGCAAAGCAAAAATTAATTCATTATATTGCAGGTGTACCCCTACTAGGGAGAATCCTTCAAGGTCTTAAAGAAGCTGGAATAGAAAGCGTTCATATAGTTATCGGATATGAAGGAGATGATATACGCCAAGAGATTGGCAAGAATTACTTGGGACTCGATGTCAGTTACGTAATGGCCCAAAACTGGGAAAAAGGAAACCTACACTCATTTCTGGCTGCTAAAGGGACTTTCAAAGAGGATTTCATTCTTTGTATGGGTGATCACATTTTTGACAGCCAAATCGTGACAAGCTTCATCAATGTCGATCATAATAGTTCTGTTGTTTTGGCTATTGACACGATTGGGTACGCCTTCGATGACACAAAAGTGCTAGAGCATGAGGGAATGATCCTTGATATTGGCAAGGACATAAATCCTTCAAACTGCGTGGAAACTGGATTTTTTTTCTGTTCGCCAAAAATATTCTCATATGCAGAAATGGCTGTGAACCAAGGGAAATCAGAACTTGCTGACTGCATTCGAATCGCTGCCCAAAACGGAGATGCACAAGTGCTCGATGTAAGTGGACACTATTGGGTAGATGTAGACAACAAAAAAGACATTGAACGTGCAAAAAGAGTTCTGGCTAAATACTCACAAAAGAAGCGAGGCGCATCCGACTTTGTAGCCCATTACTTTAATAGACCGATAGAAAACGCAATTATCCATCGCCTATCGGATTCTAGGGTAACACCCAACCAGATTACTATCTTAGTAAATGTGTTAGCCTATCTCGTAACGGCTTTATTCCTTTTTGGTCACTTGTTTATAGGATCAGTCTTAACTTTTGTGGTGGGGCTTATAGACGGGTTGGATGGCAAATTAGCTAGAATACGAGGACACTCAACAAAACTTGGGCGTATGGAACATTTGTTTGATCTGTTATTTGAATTTTCATGGTTAATAGCTATTGCCATGTTTTTAAGCCAAAGCAAAGGTTCGTTGCCACTCTTACTTGTTGCCTCTTCCATCACATTTATCGCATTCTATCGGTTTTGCTACGATCAATTCAGCAGAACAACGGGCATTAGTCTAGACGTGTACGGGCGGTTTGAACGTGCTTTCAGGAGGATTGCTGGTAGAAGAAACATATACAACGTTTATATTCTGATAGGAGTTATCTTGGGAACGCCACTTTACTCATTAATTGTAATTCTATTTCACTCAGCTTTAACAGCAGTGGTATATGCTTCTAGAGTAGCTATACACCTGCATAGGATTGATAAAAAAGAACAGGTAAATCTTTTGTAAAAGTTTTGCGAGCGCTTTGTGTGCATTTCATTAAGCTCTTTTTGCTTTAAAAGCGTCCCAGCAGTTGACTATCTTTTGCATGAGTTCAGGTTGAATGTCGTAGAAGTCGTTTATCCTTCCTTCTGGAAAGAACATTCTAATCATAAACTCTCTTCCAAGCCTATCCATCTTGGATAAGCTCAGCTCCGGCTTTTTTATTAATTTGTCTTTGTATGTCTCGTAGAATCTTTCAATAGTAGGTTTGATGCATTCATCCATTAATTCTTGGTTGGTTATGTTATCTAGATGGGGGAAGCCCATCGGAAAGGAGTAGTCGATTACGTCTTTTCTTCCTGAATAGTTGAGGATGATGCTGTCCAAAACTTTCCGGTTTGGGATCTCCGTGATATTGTAGGTTGGAGCATAGATTTTCGTGTAGTTGATGGTTATCTCCCGAACCTCTCCCTCAATATCCCCGATTTTCACATAATCTTTCACCATGAAGGGTCTTGATATCATGAGATAAAGTCCAGCTAAAAAATTACCTACGGTCTGAGTGGAAGCAAAACCAATCGCTGCTCCAGTTAAAGCGGAGATTCCGATAAACCAATCAGTACCCACACCAAATAGGCTTAGGATAACGATCACACCAACAGAAAAGACGATGATTCTAGAGATTAAGTTGAGGATATTAGCAACATGAGGATCTAGTTTTAATCTCTTTGCGTATCTTGATATTGCTCTCCGAATCAACCGGTCAACGACAAGAATTATGACAACAATTAACAAAGCTGTTCCCGCAAGCAGAAGGTTCTCCATGGATAGAAGATTCGGAAACATTTCTTGCCAAACACCTTGCAGGAACAGAAAGCGACTTTGTTAAAAAAACTTTCGATGACATGCGTTCCCCAAGAAACCCTATTGATGTCCTATTGAATTGAAACTAATGAAGTTACCACGCATGTGCGTCCAGTGTGTGTGCATAATATCTTTTAATTAGCGCGCGTTATTAAGCATAGAAGGGAAAAAGTGGGGTTTCCCGGTTTTCCTTTTGGTAGCGTCCCATTTGCTCAGTATTCTCGCAGCCTCATTGGCAATTCTGATTGCGTTCTCTTCTCCAGCATGCGGCTTGAACTCGCCTGTAACATGACTGTTATAAACCGCAAGCACCGCGCCCGCCCTCAACCCAAAAATGCTTGCCAACGCAAAGAGCGTGGCAGTTTCCATCTCTACATTCAAGACTCCTGCTTTCTGAAGAGCAGGAACTATATTCTCCCCATAGGAAACCCCTCTCCTCATGGGGTGATTTTGCCCAGCGTAGAAATCAGCCGTGGTCGCTGTCACGCCCACATGATAATTACGAATGCCCAATTGCTCGGCCGCCTCAATGAGCGCTAAGAGCACTTCATAGTGGGCCGCGGCTGGGTACTCAGGAACGACGTAGCAGTTGCTTGTAGCGTCTAAGCGCACGGCAGCCTCGAAAGGCTTCACACAGAATCCAGTAGCCCAAGCGACCTGGAAAACCGCCTTATGGAGTTTAAAGGCGTTGGCCCCGTGGGTGTGAACATATTCCTGAGAGAACTTAGGGGAATCTGGGAAAAAGCAAAACCGCACCCTTCGTCCATGACCATCGTTACCGCACAAAAAATAGGTCTAGACATAGAAGACGTTGAACGGTACGAATCTCAGCTTGTGCGATTAAACCTTGAGTACTGCAAGAAACACAGAAGCTTGGAGTGTCCGCTTGGAATTAATTGTGCAGATAAATAGACTAGGACTAGTAGTACTAAATTTAGAGCAATAAAAGGCAAAGTGTGATACATGAATTTCAATCAAGGAATATCCAAGTGTCGAAGATGTATACGGTTAACGAGTTCCGGTCGGCTTAATACTGTTGAAAAGTCTTTTGCTAAATTTCAGGTAGAAGAAGTGTGGAAATCAAATCAAGTGAAAGTTTTGTTTGTGTTATGTGGAGTGTAGCATTGGACTTAGTTATTATGTTTATTAGAAGCCGGAAGCTTTTTTTAAGAAGAGTCTAATACGCCATTTCTAGGATTTGTAGATATTTATTGAACCTATGTTTTAGTTGTTTTTCATTATTTGTTAATGAATAAAGTTGACGTCTTGGAGCATGATTGCTACTCTGTTTTATTGTTTTCTCGATTAATCCTGCTCCACGCAAATCTTTTAGATGACGGTAAACATTGCGTAAATTATCGTCATCAAGGTAGCAATGAAATCTTGTTTTAAGAATGGTCCAGATGCTGTAACCGTAAGAGTTGTTTCCGTTGATAGTGTTGATGTATATTATTGCTAGTATCTTGAATTTTGTTTCTCCGATTGATCCGTGATTGCGTGGCATTGTTAGCCCTAATGTTTTTTAGGGTTAATGGTAATATATATATTATCTACAGGTAATTTACCTCTATTCTGGAATAAGCAAAAATCAAGAATCTTAAAGCAACCAACTTCTGTAAGCAACACTTGCAATAAAATATCAGAACAAAGAAGCCATTAGGGGATTGATGTAGATGAAAACTAAAGCGGATAATAAATGCAAGAAATGCTCCAAGAGCAAAACAAAGGATGCGCTCACTGCAAGAGTGCGAACCTTATCACAGACAAAAACAGTGGCGAGATCGTATGCAGCCAATGCGGCTTGGTTACAACAGATGATATGCTAAACCAAACCCCTGAATGGAAGGCAGTCACACTAGAACAGTATAAAACTCAAACCAGAACTGGAATTCCAATCAGATACTCTCGTTTTGACAAAGGCCTACACACGACCATAACAGGCTATATGGATGGATTAGGGAAGCCTCTTTCATCTAAAGCAAAACGTCGAGCATATTATCTTAGAAGAACACATAATAGATCAATAACACATGATTCACATGAGCAAAACCTAAAGTTAGCTATGAATGAACTACGAATCCTTTCCGAAAAACTACACATTTCTTTTCCAGTTCAAGAATTAGCCGCTGTTATATACAGAAAAGCTCTTAATAAAGACCTGATACGAGGTCGATGCATCAAAACAATCGCAGCTGCAGCTATGTACGTTGCCTGTAGGTTCACTAAGACTTCTAAGACTCTCTCAGACATAGCACGATACAGTGGTCTAAACAGGATAGAAGTCTCAAGGGATTATCGTTTGATTATAAATACGCTTAAAATTAAAATGCCTTCACATGATCCTTTGAATTACATTTCAAGGCTAGCTGAAAAAGCTAATATTTCAGGAAAGGTTCAGGGTGCTGCCATAAGGATATTAGCTAAGGCTAAACGAAAGCGGATAACCACGGGTAAAGATCCTGTTGGAATGGCTGCTGCGGTGCTCTATATTGCTTGTCAGCTAAAAGGTGAGAACGTGACTCAAGAAAAAATAGCGAAAGTAGCAGGAGTAAGCGAAGTGACTGTTAGAAACAGAAAGAGAGAGCTTTGCAAAAAACTCGGTTTATGAAGGATGTTTCTCTTAAGTAAAAAAATGAAGAGATTACCTTTCTGGGGTTACTATAGGTATTGGGGAATTCAAAATGCTTTTAGAGTTTTTCGTTAAAAATGTTCTTCAACGGCATCTTGGTAGAAGATTAGCCCTAACACTAAAAGAACTTAGGATGACGGATTGCTTAATCTACATTGGTATTAGGTATGGATTGCTGTTTTTGGAAAAGGAGTTGAAAGAACACATTGAGACGGAAGAGGTTACAGATTCTGATGTAATTTTGGAAGGAGTTGCTCAACAATAAAAGTTGTTCTTATTAATCCACCTATGTTGAGTGCGGAGGCTACTCAAGTTTTAGGAATTAAAACTCCACCTATGGGTTTAGCGTATTTGGCTGCTGCTTTGGAAGCAGAAGGTTACCAGCCTAAGATAATTGATGCAAATGCTTTAGAACTCAACTTTATTGAAATGAGAAAAAAATTGGAAAAAGAAAGCCCAGATGTTGTTTGCGTCACTTCGATAACCCCTATGATATATGAAGCCATGGCATCAGTGAAGGTTGCTAAGAGTGTAAGTCCGAATTCCACAACAATTCTAGGTGGACCTCACGCAACATTCTGTCCGATGGAAACACTTGAAAACTGTCCTGAACTTGATGTGGTTTGTTTAGGAGAAGGCGAAGAAACTCTAACTGAATTAATCCAAAAAGTGGAAAAAGAGCAAAATTTGGATGATGTGAAAGGAATAATATATCGAAAAAGTGGTCACTTTTATAGAACAGAACCAAGACCTCTGATAAAAGATCTAGATAACCTTCCATTCCCAGCAAGACATTTGTTACCAATGAACCATTATACAGTTCTTGGTCGAAATTATCCTTCAATAAACATTGTTTCCAGTCGAGGATGTCCATTTCGCTGTAGCTTTTGCTCATCTTCCTATTTTTACGGAAAAAGCTATCGCGCTAGAACCGCAAAAAACGTCGTCGATGAAATCGAGCAAGTCGTTAATAAATACAAAGTTAAATCAATTGAATTTAGTGACGACACTTTCACCCTTTATCGGTCGAGAGTAGAGGAGATATGTGAAGAAATCATTAGACGGAAATTGGACATCTCTTGGGTATGCTCATCAAGGGCAAATTTAGTGACAAGGGATTTACTCATTAGAATGAAGAAAGCTGGTTGTCACATAGTATTGTACGGCATAGAGTCAGGTAGCCCGAGAATATTGAAGTTGATGAAGAAAGGGGAGACACCAATCCAGATGGCGAGAGCGGTGAAAGTAACTAAAGAAACTGGAATGGAAACTTTAGGCTCGTTTATTTTAGGTTATCCAGAAGAGACGCGAAGCGAACTTTTGCAGACTATCCATTTTTCAAAGAAAATAGGGATTGATTTCGCGGAGTTTTCCATTGCAACACCATATCCAGGAACTGAATTATTTGAATTCAGTGTGAAAAAGGAACTTCTGCTGACAAAAGATTGGTCTCTCTATACGGGTGTCAAACCAGTAATTAATCCAAAATATTATTCAGTAGAAGAGCTTAATCATCTCTTTGTGAAAGCCTATAGAAGTTTTTATGCTTCTCCAGGTTTGCTAATTCATCATTTGGGTAAAGGTCGAATTGGATTTTTCGCGAAAGTAATCAAGAATCTGATTCCCAAGTTTTTCCGTATGGGTGAACGCAGGAGTAAATTGAAACCAAGAAAAACCTTCGATTTTTGTGGAGAATAATAGCAACTATTTGTTCAAGTTTTGTAATTATTTGGATTTTTATTATTTCTAAGGTTTTTATTGCTGGTATTATTAGGGCTATCGCGGCGGTTTTTTGGTTTTTTAGCTCAATCTTCTCTTATTATTTCGATTTTTATTATCTCAAGGGTTCTTATTGCCGGGATTATCAGAGCTATTAGCGCAACTACCATAAGGGCTAGGGCGGATGCGCTGGTTGGATTGTAGGAGCTGCCCCAGTTGAAGTTGGTGGGGAGTCCATATTCTATTAGGCGGTTTTGCAGTAGGGTGTCTATTTGTCTTAGACTATAGATGCTTGTGGCCAGGTAGGCTATGGAGAGGGCTGGGAGCATAAAACCCAGGATCTTTGATGTCCTGCTGGGCTTTTGACTGTACTGATAATGAGGAATAATCGAGAGAGCAGAGAGCGCTGTGCTGCCAAAGAGAAAGCCCCAAAGCAAACCAGTATAATACCAGTAATCCGATGCCCAATCAAAACTAAACACTAAACCAAAATCGTATAGGTCCCCATTCACAAAAAGATCTAAGCGCCACAACAAAACAAAAACAATAGCATCCAAAATGATTATGAACAACAAAACCTGAACCACCCGATCCACTAAAAGCCTCTTAAAATCCACCCGCACACCTCAACAACAAACATAGTATTGAACTATTACAGGACTACAAACGATAAATAATTAAAAGCCTTTCCCAATCAGAACTTTTAACGATGGTGGTATCTTCTGCAAAATCCTCCTTTTTAGGGATTAACCTTTAATCTTCTCTCAGGAAACATTAATGTTCGCTATTGCAGGCTCTCGTCGCAAAGACGTCAAGTAAGGTCAAGTGCAGTGGGCGCTAGAGTTTACGTGTTATTCATGTACTTTTTGATGGCCTTGACTTTGTCCTTCATAGTGCGCGGTTTGTCCCTTCTGTCGTCGATTCTGAGGGTGGACCAAACTCTCAAAATCCCTTTGGCAATTATGGCTTCGTGAGCGGCTTTAACTGCTTCAAACACGGTTTCCAGGTTACTCGCTTCCAGAACAGTTCCCATAGGTGTCACTTCATAGTTTAAGCCCTTCACCTTCTTGACGGCATTTATAGCCTCTGCAACATAGCAGCCTACACTCGTTTCTCCATGACCAATAGGGATTATGCTAAGATCAGCTATCACGGAGTACTTTTTCTCCAAAAGCATCACCAAATTGTAACAATAGCTCTATATTTATTAGAGTTGCCTTACTTGCACAGCCCCTGAAAATTCTATTTGAAAACACATTCACCAAGCGCGTGCACGTGTATTAAGAAATCTCCTGTCTCAGGCTGAGAACCATGGAGAAAATGTTAACTTTAAGTACTAATTTAGCACAATAGAACGCCATTGATGATTTCATAGATAACAAACTGTAACAAATAATGGTGGCATTAATGAAATCGTTTAGGTTTTCATTTTTTACTTCTTGTTCTATCTCGATTTTTATTATTTGTAGGGTTCTTATTACCGTACCACTATCGTACCACTCAAACGCAAAGAAAGCAATGCTCAATAAAGAAGAAAAAATGGGTGCTAAATAAGCGACCTGAACTTTTTTGTTGCGAACTAAGTGGATTTAACTTTAAGGGTTTTACTGTATTTTATCGCTACAACTGCTGCTACTAAGCATAAAGCAACTCCATATATATTATAGAAGATCACCCAATTCACAGGCGCCATTGTTGTTGAGATCAGTATTCCATAAAAGCCTGTTGAGCTAGCATGCATCAACATAGCTAATGGAAGGCTTTGTGTGTTTTCATATACCCACACAATCAACACTCTTAGCGGAATAATATGCAAGCCAAAACCAATAAAGTAAGGCAGCCAATACCCTCCAAAAGCCGCATTGTTTGCTAGAAAGTCAGCTAAAACATGCCACACTATATGAATAAACCCAAAGTATAGGGCTACTGTTAGGGCACTTCTTTTGGCTTTCATTTTAGGATAAACAAATCCCATCCACCCGGTCTCTTCGAGCAATCCAGCCATGGGTCCACCCACCACCCCAAAAAAACCAAATACTGGTGCCAACTCAGGGGAAACAAAAACACCCAAAAACACAGAAACCAAAAGCAAAAGAGCAGGGAAGATCAAAAGCGGAAGATACCAGCGCCATGCAACCTTGATTTTCTTCATTCTGCTAAACAAGTCTTTTAATCCGGCTTTTCCATCAACAAGATAACTCATTATTAAGCCAGCAAAGAAAGGCCCATTTAACATGCCCACAGCCATCAGCCCAATGTCGCTTAACTCAAAGGCCTCACCTGCAAGAAACTTTGGTCCTGCTATTGCAAAGGTGCTAATCCAAGAAATCGCAAAGGCCAACACAAAAAAGACAGCAACTGAGTGGCGCTTAACAAAGCTTTGATTGTTCATTAATTTTCACCTCCTATAGAGTTTTTTGCAATTTCTGAGATGAATTTGATATGAGAGAGCATCTTTTCTTGAATCGTTTTGGTAGGAAGATTCCAATTGCTAAGAATATTGTACTCAAACTGCAATCCCAACATGCCATAAGTATACTCTAAAGCCAAAACCTTTGGATCATTATCTTTTCCTATCAGATTGCTTTCTTGCATTATCTCAAAGATCATAACAGCAAGCTTTTGCTGTCTAGTGAAAAACTCCTCAAGAGCGATGTCTCGTGCTCTTTGGTTTTGAAACATTTCTAATAAAACAATCTTTGATATCTTTTGTATCTGGGGTGTTTGGGTTGCTTTTTGAAAGTTAACCAATCCAGTTTCCCAAAACTGCTCTGGGGGGATGGTTTTGATTTTTTCTTGTAAGTACTGCTTTGTGGGTGTGGCTTTTTGCATTTGTGTTTGGAAGTAGTCAAAGATCTTGGTTAGGATATCGTCTTTGTTTTTGTAGTGGTTGTAGAGGGAGCTCTCTTTTATGCCTACGTTTCTTGTGATTTCGCGGACAGAAACGCCGCTAAACCCCTTTCTGGAGAACAAATCGACTGCTGTGTTGAAGATTTTTTGTTTGGTGGTGCTCATTTATTTTCACTTTATAACTAACGTTCGTTAGTCTAATATATAAAACTAACGATCGCTAGCAACAAAAAAAAACAACAAACCATACAAAAAAATCACAAAAAATAGAACCTGAACAATCCGATCCCTTAGCAAATCCTTAAAATCCACAAGCATACCTCAACAACAATTAATGTTACAAACGATTACACAGCCATAAATAATTAAAAACATTTTCTAATCAACCTATCAAAAGCGTAAGGGAAAAAATTGTTTATTGCCTATAATTAGAAACGCCAAAATGCAACAAGACAAATTGCTTTTTCTCTTCAAGCAAGCTTAAGTGTTCCTATAGGCGAGGATTTCGAGAAACAACCCCTCCCATTTCAGTATATCAATTGCTATTAGATCTGCTTTCTTTTTAAAATCTTTCAAATTTTTATTAGCTGCTTCTATGTTACCCTTCATCCAAGGAAACCACTCCTCTTCTAGTTTTCTAGCATGCTTTAGAGCTTCAATTCTAAACTCGCGGTTGAGCAGTTTAAATCCTCCTATCTGTTTTAATATATCGGTTTTCTTTTCGATAATTTTCAACTTAAGATAAATAAACTGCATTTTTAATTTAGGATTTTTTTCCTGCTCACAAAGACGACAAGCTTCCTCATAAGCAATATCATATTCTAACATCAAACCAGAGACAAGAGACTGGGTGTCTTTCGCGTTCAGGTAGGTTTCCATCCATTCTTTACGATTGCTCCAATCTCTCTTCACCGCCTCCTCTGAAGCCCCATACTTGCGAGCCACCTGAGAAATCCAATCTTTAGCCTTGATGCCTAACCTGTCATAGTTGATCATCTCTCTTCTTCTAGCTAAAATTTTTACTCTTGTAGGACGCGTCTTACTGCCAACCGCTAAAACGGCTGCTGCACACTCTTCCTTTTCAATTAACCCTTGTTTCAACATATTTTCCTCTTTTAAGCCTATTGTAATCCTATAAAGGCTTTTAGAGCCTAAATAACGCTTTTAACACTTAACAAAATCATGTATCATCCGATAAAATAAACCTTTCTGAGAACTTGTTAAACACAAATACACAAACCCACACCACCCCCCTAAAAAGGGAATATATATTCCCCTAAAACCAAATTCCTATTAAGAGATTCGTTAACAAAATCTATCTTTTATTCTATAATATGTCAATAATTCTTATTCAAAAGATAGCTCTTATTTTTGGTATGTCATTTGATCTTGAGATCTCTTTTATAGATTTTATATCCAATCTCCGGCAGCCTATATCTAAAGTTAATTTTTTGGTTTCTTAAACGACCTCTTCACAGCTTCAATCCCGTCTCCCATGACCTCAATTAGGTCTATCTCACCTAACTTTTTTTCATAGGCTCGTCTAATATGACTGATGTTATGAGGATCAAAGCCCATGACTCTACACGCCGTTGAGTCTGTAGCAACAGGATCTAATCCTGCAATAATTGTGTCCATCTGAACAGAGTTACCTCTTGTCGGACCTTTACCTTCCATGGCTACAAAACCATCTATCACAGTTATTGCTGGTCTTAATACAGTGCTGATATCCACGATTACTTTGCTGATTCCCTTGAGATGATATTTAAACTTAAATCTATCAGGAAGAAGACCAAACATGTTCTTCATCCCCAACGTGACCTTGGTTGCGTTATGAGTTTTTAGTTTAGCAGCACTAATTACAGCAGATTCCTTAACCAAACGAGGAACAGTGATCTTCTTTAAAACTAAACCATCCTCTATGGGAATCGCTACTTTCTCTTTTAAATGCCTAAGATTAATCCACTCCACCCCGTTTCTCTCACACATATCTGCCATGCCTGTAGCCTTGAAAGCTTTATTTGCACGCGTTATCGTTGCGTCTGATTCAACTACCTGTATCTCCACAGGAAGATCCTTCAATTTCAAGATTATTGCCTCGACAACAATTGGATCTGTAGTCGCACCTGTGTCCCAGGTTTTAGTTGTTATGAAGTTGACTTTGATTAGCACTCTTTCAAAATCCGCAAGTGCCTCCTTAAAATCAATTAGATCAAGAGCTCTAAAAACAGGCTCATGACCCCTGCTTCCCTTAACAACAGCAACCCTAGACAAAACTATCACTATCTAAATCTAAAAAAACAGCTCCAAGTTAAATGAATTTCGTTAAAAAAATTTGATTTTTTTTGCATATAAAAAAACCAAGACCTTCTCTTTACTATTGAAATAACTTTGCTATTAATTAAAGATCTAACAAAAAACAGAAATGTTACCACAACCAACACAACAAAAAAGAACAAACCACAGCTTCTAAAAAAAATTCAATTTATTTCTAATCGTGCGTAAATAAATTTAAAGATAAGGTCAACGAAATATAAAAGAGAGTGTGAGACAAAAAATGTCTTGGGAAGGGTCCAAGAAATTGGCTTTTCGGAAGTTCCCAATCCTCGACATACTGGCTATTGTAGTACTCGGCGTCATATCTGCTGGTGGGTCTATTTATGACGAGGCAGTGGCTTTTGGTTTGCCTGCCTTTCTTTGCGTTTTGGGTTCTGTTTTGCTATTTGCTGGATTGAGGAAAGGAAAGAGGACACAGTTCCTCTACGGGGTCAGGATCATCATTATAGGTGTGCTGGCTGTCATTTTGGTGGCAATTCTCAAACAAGTTGCCTTTTAACATAGAGGCCTTCAAGCGGTATATTAAGACTGTTGAAAAGAAATGGTGGCAATTCCGCAGATAACCTTTGTTTTATGCTTTGAAAATAAACATTGGCAAAGCTACGTTTAGCTAGTTGTGAAAAACTTATCTGTATAACCCGGATAGAAAGAGATAGAGGTATAATGTTCTGGAGAAAGAAACTACCGGAAGAGGAGAAAGCAGACGAGTTCCGCAAGCTCTTGAAGGAGAAGGACGTAAACAAACGGTTATCAGCTATCTCCTCCCTGACCGATGTAGGCTCAAGATCCCCCCAAATATTTCCATCACTTTTACAGGACAGAGATATACATGTTTGCTCATCAGCGGCTTTCGCCATCTCAGGCCTAATATCGAGCTACCCTGAACTTCGAGAGGAACTCGTTAGAAAGATGATGGAGTTGTTGAAACATCGAGATTATCGAATGCAGAGGTACGCTGCATCACTCCTAGGACGCGTGGCAGCTCACTTTCCAGAACTCATAAAAGATCTCTTGCCCGAGATCACGCCTCTGGCTAAGGAAGGAGATGTTGCATACGCGCTTGCCGTACGCGAAATAGGAATCCAAGCTCCTCAACTCATTGAAGACATGATGCCAACGATGACTCAGGCATTGGAAGGAAAGAAGCATGCAATCAGAGCAGCTCTTATCGCATTAGAACGTATCAGTTGGAAGTCTCCCGTGCTACTTAGAGATTCCATGCCTCATTTGCTCAATATCGTGAGGAAGACAGACAGTCTGCAAATAAGTGTTTTGGCTGCGGGAGCGTTGACGAATATATCAATGAGCTCTCCTGATCTTGGGAAGCAACTTGTTTGGCCTCTGGTGGAAGATCTGATGGAAAAGAAGAAGGAGGTTGCTCGTACCTGTGTTTCCCTCATGGTCTGGGGGGTTGGACTTGCACATCCCGAACTTGTGATGAACGCCTTGCCGAAGATAGCGAAGCTTTCAGAAGATGACGTGGCGATCGGCATGCTATTAGGGTTAGGTTTAGGGAGGATAGGTTCTCAATCTCGCGTTTTGGCAGAGAAGGTGACTCCTGAGTTGCTGAAATTCGTAAATGATCCCCATCCAGCAGTACGCGTCCTTGGCATTATTGGTTTGAGATATGTAGCCCAGATCTCTCCTAAACTTGTGAAGGCGGTTGTACCAGATCTATCAAAGATGCTGGAGCATAAAGACGCAACCGTACGGGGGACTGTAGCGATCGGTTTAAAACTGATCTCCCTTGTATCTCCAGATATTCTGCAGGATGTCGTGGAGATGGTGTCAGACGTAATCGCAGAAGAAAACATAGGCGCTCGACATGCCGCTGCAACCGTCTTTAACATGATCGCTAAATACTATGATCCTACTGTTGATGAGGGAGTCATCCCTGAAATTGCCGGATTTCTCGGAGACGAAGACTCAAAGGTACGGGATCAAGCGTTGCTAGCCATCAAGAACATTGCCTTAAGAAACCCAAGCCTTGTCAAAGAATGGGTACCTCAGGTAGCGAAGCTGTTAGAGGATAAAAATGAGACCGTTCGAAGACATGCAACTTGGGCTCTCGAAGAAGTTGCAGTAGATCACCCAGAACTTGTCAAAGAGACCGCATTATCAAAGATAATCATGTTGCTTGATGACAAGAGTGTGAAGGTACGCATGTTCGCTGCACTTAGCCTAGGAAAACTCATTTAGCTTAGGTAAAAATTATATCAATACTTATTAAGTTTGTATTCGTCCAGTAATGTTTTTGATTACTTTCGATGAGCCAGAAAGTTTTTTATTTCTTTGTCTTGTTTTCCATAATGAAACACTATTCTAGGAGAAGAATTATCCTTTTTTAGGTTTTAATTTATATTGTTATAATGAGGTGGATTTTTTGGGAAGTTTACAAGCCTGAAGATCTGGCTGGCAAAAAGAAAAAGCCCTCTGACTTATCACCGTTACCAAGTGGAATTGCGCCTACAACTTTGCAGGATGTTATTCGAGAGGTTAGCTCTCTTAGAGCTGAAGTGAACAAAATTAAAAAAGTACTAAGAGCTGAGGGCAAAGTATTAGAGTAGCTTGAAAATAAAATCGATGTTAAGCAAATGAGGGATGCTTTTGTGGGTATCCTTTTTATTTATACCAATCCAATAGTCAATTGGTGATATTTTACGAACAATTTTTCTATTGAAGACTGCAAAATTCGCTGGTGGAAAAAAGCTAAAATATCAACTGATGAAAAACAGGTTTTAATTTCAGATTTGAAAAACACATCAGACATTATTGCAGAGGCTATGAACTTTACAATAAAAAGACAAAAAAGAAAAGTTGTGATCAAATTTTCAATAGGACCTAAAAATGTTCCACAAGTCTATTCCTTGCGTGTGTTTTATACGGGTATGGACGGCTGGAGTGTATCAATCAATAGGAAAAAATATGCTAAAGGTGGTATTGATGATTCTGAAGATGTTTTAGCGGAAATCGTGAGTAGAAAATGGCAATTAATTTTGGTGTTTGATGAGGAGGACTATGGGCCTTTAGAGGAAATTTAATTTTTTTAACAAAAAATGATTCTAATAATTTAGTATTGTAGCTGTTTGTTTTCAATTTGTCCTTTTCTTGTAATTTAAACCTGTGGGCCCCTGTAAAAATGAAATGTAGATATGGAAGGAAGAAAGGGTTATGTTCTTAGTTCATTAGCGATAGGGCTGAGGTGCTTGTTGGATTATAGGAGCTGCCCCAGTCAAAGCTTGGGGGTAGCCCATATTCTATTAGGCGGTTTTGCAGTATAGAATCTATTTGTCTTAGACTCCAAATGCTAGCACCCTCATAGACTATGGCGAGGGCTGATGCAATAAGGAAATCAATGTTTCGTAAGATATATTTTGGTAGCTGAGAACTGAATTACGGTGGCCACCGCTCCAAACGATATAATTTCTGGCACAGCGATACCAGCACTATATACATTCATTCCAAACAGCACGAATGAAATTAAACCTACTAAGAACGCTGTTAATGCTAACAGTGATTTCTTTTCAATGGCATTAACTATCGATGTACTCCATATTGACAGGAAGAATAATACTGCAACTAAACCGTGGAGAAAACCGTAGACTTCGTCGAATGTGGCTACAAGCTGAAGTATAACTGCTGAAGCGATTATACAAAAGCTGGTGTACTTTGCATGTGTTTTAAGGATGGTTACTGTATAGATTATTATAATAAAGCCTGTGAAAAACAAGCCTAGATTAAATATTGGCGCAACTCCACTATTTACTGAATGTCCAAGATCACTTAGAGCGTTTCTTTGCCAACTAAACCAAGGGGCATACACAATAGAAAACACAATAGAAAAGTAAGTTACAAAGGGACCAATGATGCCTAACAACGCATAGTTTTTTTCTTTCATGGGTCTTCCTCCTTTTAAAACCGTATTAATTGTAACTATGTTAATAATTTCAGATAAAACATTTTTCCGTTGGATTTTCCCAGGAATAATGAGCTTTAGTGTCTCTTATTGGATATAATCTAATTCTACACGTTTTGCCATTAATTGGGTTTAGCTTAAATCCCAAAAAAAGGAGAGTTTGCGGGTGTTATCTCAAGCTTTCACTAGAGATATCGCACTTGGTTAGAGGTCCAAATTGTGTTAATAGATACCTTAGGGTAATTAATTCAAGCGATTATCACTTATACTAGATTTAAAAAAATTTTAGTCGACACTAATGTACATGTACTGCAAAAATTAGGTATTTTGTGACATTTTCTTATAGCGATTATATCACCTGAGCAAGAATCTGTATTTTGTGTTCATAAAATAGATATAATTCCCTTAAAAATAAATAAACCAAAAAATTCTAGGAGGCAAAACTTTATGTCTTTTGATTTTAAAAAAGCCCTTCCAATAATTCTTATCACATGGATTCTTGGTCTTGCAACAACAATAGCCCTTGTTTACGTTTCGCCAAGTATTTTTCCTCCACTTGGAGCTGCAAACATTGAAGATGAAGCTATAACATCTACAAAGATTGCAGATGAGGCAATTATTGCAGTTAAATTAGATGATGGATCTGTCACTTCAGCGAAAATAGTTGATGGAACAATTACAGCACAAGATCTAATGGATGGATCAATCTTATCCATCAAAATTGCAGATGGCGCAATCAATAGCAATAAAATTGCCAATAATTCCATAACTGCTGATAAGGTTGCAGATGGAGCAATTGTCACAGTTAAACTATCGGATAATGTGGTTACTTCAGCAAAAATAGTTGATGGAACGATAATGGCAGAAGATATCAGCGATGGATCAATAGTAAGTGTAAAAGTAGCCAACGGCGCAATCACAACCAACAAAATTGCTGATAACGCAATAACAACACCCAAAATTAATGACAACGCTGTAACTAACAGCAAATTAGCCCCAAACGCAATCCCTTACAGATCAATGTACAACACAACCCTGGTATCAACAACATCAACGAGTTTTGTAGACATACCTGAAACTTCCTTAGAAATAACATTGGCAAGGAGAAGCAATTTGATAATAATGTTTAATGCTGAAGCTTGGGTGGATGGAGCTGGTGACTCACTTTTTGTTCGAGCTTTAGTTGATTCTACTGTTGCTAATCCTAATGGCGGATCGCAAATATTATTTACAACAGCTGGTGAATCGCAGCATGGATCGTATGCTGTAAATTTCTACTTGGAAAATGTTGAGGCGGGAACTTACACTGTGAAGATTCAGTGGAGTGAAATGCTGGGGGCGAATAATGCACATATGGCTGATAGAACGCTAAATGTAATAGCTTTACCTGCATGAACTATAATCTCTTTTTTTTTAAAAAAAATCTACTTTTTTATGAATTAATTGAAATAAAAAAGTTAGGATAAGTGAGTTTTTAGTTTAAAACCCACTTCCATCAGGAATGCCATCACCAGAATTAGGAGCAGGTCCAACACCAGGATTATCAGGTCGAATAAACTGATTACCCGATGGTATACCGTCACCCGAATCGGGTGCTGGTCCCGGACCAACTTCAGCTGTTACAATCCCGCACATTATGCTTGCAAATACTAGGAATAGTAAAGCAGTGACTACAATTTTTTTCGTATTTATCCCTCCAATTTTTGATACTCCAGATATTATTCTCTATTTGATTTAAGGGACATTATGAAACGCTTATTCCAACATGTCCCTTATGTATCACGTTTCATATAGTGCAAAAAGTGGGGGTTTCGGGTGACATCTCCACTGCGGCGAGGGTTCAAATCTATCCTCAGATGGATTAGGACTGGTGGGCATCTAAAAAGAAATTACTTTTAAAAATTTTTAATGTAATAAAGAACTTGGATTAATGTACAGACTATTAGGTATACATAGACGTGATTCTACACAAAAAGGCTAACACATGCATTCAATTTAAAGTAAAATCCATTAAAGTTCTTTTTTTTGTGCTTTGATTTGAAAATGTGATATTCATAGGTTCGAAAGTTTGATTTAGTGCAGTTTTAAGATTCCTCACATAATCTTCTACATTAATTTCATGAATATTTTTCACAAGCCCTGTAGGTTTAACTGTAAATCTTTTTGCGTTATAGTTGAATGGTTTGACTTTTATGAAATGCATTAGATCACCTCTCTTCACAGTTTTTCCATTGTTCAAAAGTTGAATTGCACACTGATATGGCTGATGAAGAGTCTTTCCTTTCCTTTTCTCATTTGGATTTTCATGAATTACAACACTGTACTCTAAATCTTTTATTGGAACTTTTCCAAGTTTAAGATCGTTTATAGCTTTTCTTACAACTGTTTTTATCCTGCTTTTTGAACTCAAAAATTCCGATTCATTTCTTACATTCTTTAATTCCTGAATGCAGCTTTTGAAAATATTGTAAATAAAATCTGGGGAATTAGATTTTATTGCAGTTAATCCTTTGATGTCTACTGATCCGTCTTTTCTTATTCCGAAATAGGCTTTTGCAGCTTTAGGAAGAACGCATAGATTGTATCTTTCTTCAACCGACATATCTAATTTTAGTTTATCTTTCACGGTTTTAATTAGCCATTGTATTTCTTTTTCGGTTGGATCTTCCAAAAAAAGCGAGTCGGTATCTCCATAAATGGTATGAATTCCTTTATCTTCTGCAATTTTGCATGCAGTTTTCAAACTGTAACGACCATAAGCGGTAATAGATTCACCTAAAGAGGATCGGGATAAACCATGAATTCTTATGACTACTCCGTAACTTGAAACTAAAATCAATTTAAGAAGCTCAGAGGTAGCCTCAGCAAGTCTGCGATCTTGTACTGATAGTGCTTTATTTTTGGATCGTGGTTTAAACCAATGAATTCTCAAATCCTTAAGAGAACCAATTAGTATTGAATAGACTCCTCTTCGTTTAGTGCAAACATAGTGCGAAAGTTCAGGTACCTTGTTGCTTTGGTACTCCTTATCGCCACAGTCTATTGTTTCATGAGAAAGATTGTACAAATCAATAAGGCTTGGATACATACTGTCAAAATCAACAACCGCTGTATTGAAATGAACTCCAGGTTCAGGAGTTAAGGTAAGTGCACCTTTGACTGAATGTGTTTTCTCTCCTCTTCTTAGCTCATCTGATGTGGGAATCAGAATGTTTTTCTTTCTTAGGTAATTGTGAAGAATTGATTTTATCCAATTACTCACCTGTCGATTATGATGAGTATTGGGAACTGGTATGTTTGCAATTCTTGCCAGCATGAACATTGAGTGAAGTTGACTTGGCTCAATCTTTTTTCTTAGTCCAAATCTTTCAAGGTTAACTTCAGGAACAGATTGGGAACAAAGAATAAACAGCCTTTTTGAAAGCTTATATTTTTCAGGATCTGCCTTTTTTATCTCTGAAAAAGCTCTTCTAAAAGCATCCAAATCTTTTTTTGAAATGTCCAAAAAAGGAATTATCTCTTTGCCTTTAATTTTATATTGAGCTCCAAAAACCAGATTGTTATCATACATGTAACTTGAAACTACAGGAACCTGTTTTTCCCATGACTTGCTGAACTTTCTTGATGTTTGCAAAGGATTGGAGAAATCATTTAATTCTATTCTAGATAATTTTATAGGTTGACCAGTGAAAAGATCGGTTTTCTCTAAACCTTTTACGCTTAATTTAAGGTCTTGTATTACTTTCAAATCGTTATCAGGTAGTGGATGCCGAATGAAAAAATATGGTCGATAATTAGTGTCCAGTATTTCTTTCCATTTGTTTTTGGAGGGATTGAAAAAAATCAGTTTTATTCCCTGCTCCTTTTCTGAAACAGCAGCATCCAAGAGATAATAAATTGTCAATCAACCTACCTCATTATCTATTCTCTTTTTCCTTCTTTTCTCCTTTAATTCTTTGCCCAAGGATCCAACAAACCACCTTTAGAAATAAAAACTGTGTTTTGTTGATGCTTTCATATACAAATTTGATTCTTCATTTAAGATTAAAAGTTTACAGCAAAAGACATTAGGATCAATAGCTAAAGAGCTAAGGGAAAAACGATGAACAATTTCCAACCCTTTACTGTGATCGGCATTATCTTCATAGTTTTGGGCATAATTTTGGTAATTCTTCCCTTCATTGCACAATATATACCAAATCTAGAAAAACTGCCATGGATAATCATCTGGGTATACAAAACCGACAATTTCACTTTCGCAACCTCACCAATACTTCTAATCATAACAGTCCTCTCCTTCATCATTAATTATTTCAAGCGATGAACCTTGGAATTCATTCGTTTTTTCCTTACTTTAGCGGTTCTTTGCACATTGGGTACTGTTTGATTGTTATTACTTCCAGGGTTCTTATTGCTGGTATTATTAAGGCTATTAGCTTGTGGTTGCTATTCGATTGTGTTACTTTATAAAGGAAGCTGAGATAATAGCAAAAAGGATCAAAGATGATCTCTTTCGAAATATTCGTTTCTTTTTTTTGCGGGATTCTTTTTGTAATACTTGCCGTTGGCTCAATTAAATTAAAAATCCCCCGAAAAGTCAGTATTAAAGGAATCGGCGATCCCAGGGTGGTAGAAGAGTATGACCGCATAAGCCGCTTGCCACAATTTAAACTAATAAGACAAAACATTGTGAAGAAACTCAAAAAATACAATATTAAAAAAGTCATCACTGATATAGGATGCGGTCCAGGATACCTTCTACAAAACATAGCCAAAGAACTACCAGACATCAAGCTAATCGGGGTAGACATTTCCAAAGAGATGATTCAAAGAGCCAAAAACAACCTTAACACAATAGGACTTAGTGGAAGAGCAGAGTTCAAGGTAGGCTCAGTAGAGCATCTGCCCTTTGAGGATCTCACACAAGATTTTATTATAAGCACAGGTGCTCTTCATCACTTCGCTAACCCCAACTTGGCATTAGATGAGATTTATCGTGTTCTCAAACCAGACGGACAGATGCTAATCTTTGATTTGAGAAGAGACGTGCGAAGGATCTTCTTTTGGCTACTTTGGTTCGCTCAAAACATAGCTTTTAGAATAATGGGATTAAACGCGTTGAGAAGAATCAACGAGCCAACAGGTTCAATGCTAGCTAGCTATACCATTGAAGAAATCCAAGAAATAATGTCAAAAACCAACTTTAGAGATTGGACGATTGAAGGAAAAACAGGCTGGATCTATATTTGGGCCAGAAAAAAACCCCTCTTAACACAGTAAAGAAGTACCTTGAAAAGAAGGAATAGAAAAAAAAACACGGCTTCTGGAAAGCACTGACAGGCCATGAAATTGGTTGGATTAAATTTTAATCCCAAACCCAAACCCACGTACTCCCGCATACATACCCGTATACACATACACATATACGTGCGTGCAGTCAATCACTCAGTCACTCACTCACCCGCATATAGAAAATATGAAAATATGAAAACTCTTTCAAATCTAATATTCTCTTCTACCTTTTCTCCCTCTCTCTTACTCTCTCCTTACACACCCACAACACACAAGAAAAAGTGAATAGGAGAAATATGAAATAATATTCTTCTTTCAAATAATTTGTTACTGTTTAATAAGTCATGGTCTAATTTCACAGAAGGCAAATTGTTGTCGAGATGAGGTAGCCTCGTTCAGAATGGACACTTTTTCAACATATCTCGCAAACCTTTTCCCTTTTTTAGTTTTTAAATTTACTGAATACGATCAAAGAAAACAACGAATGAGTTGATACAACCCAAAATTTTATTTTCCACTCCGAACAATTCAACTTGGTGATTGAATTGGGTATGGGAAAAAGCTCTAAGAAGAAACAAATGACCAAGAAAGAACGAGCTGAAAAAAAGAAAAAGCGAAAAGAAAAAAAAGCCTAAACTAGATTAAAAAAATTTGTTAATTTATCCAATTTTTATAAGCTATTCTATTTTCTTTTTTGTTTGATACTTATTGTTCAGGCAAGAAAACAGCAGCTGCAATAGTTGTAGTCCAAAGCCCATTCTTATCAACTTTTGCTGATTGAGTAATATTTTGAGTTTTAATAATCAATCCACTAGTTTTAAAGATCTGCTTTCTCTCATCCCAAGCAGTCTCAGGATTAAACTTAATTCCCATAGTTGTAGCTAACATAGTAGCAGCCAAATCTTCAGAATAATCACCGGCAACTTCATCAGTCTGACCAAAAGAATGATGCTCAGACAAATACCCATACTTACTCTTTTTAGAAGGCATAGCAACACCAATAGAAGAAACTAACAATCTGTTAGATTCATTTGAGGCAATTCTAGCTAAAACTACAAAGGTGATTTCACCAGGAGAAAGCATCTTTAATCCTTTAGCTCTGGTAATTAATTTGCATCCGGGTGGAACAATACTTGAAACATTCACTAAATTGCAATGAGCTATTCCAGCTTTTCTAAGAGCTAACTCAAAGCTTTGAAGTTTCTCTTTGTGCTTGCCAACACCTTTTGTGAGAAAGAAATATTTTGGAATCATATTTGTATCCTCCAATGAAGTAAAGTCTTGCTTAATTAGGATTTTGATGTTTCAAGATAATTTCTAAGTTTAGTTTGAAATCTTTCGTATTCAAAAATTATGCCATCTTCATCATTGTTTTCTTCTTTTGCCTTAAAGTCTTCTTTAGCTAATTTTTCTTCATCATTATTCATATTTTTTTTCATCAACTACACCTTCTTCAAAGATCATAAGCTAATATCACTTATTATCCCATGAACAAACACTACAATATACCCATTTTTTCAAAAAAACAAACTCTTAGAACTGATATTTCACCAAATAATATCTTAATATGACTCATTTTTTAGCATATAAACAAAAACTATTCTTCTTAAAACTTAATTATTTTTTAATTAATGTATTAATGGTTTCTTGTCTAGTCAATCAAACCTCTCTTTTTGGCTTCTTCTAACTCATAGTGTTTAGGACATAGTTTGGTACAATCCTGTGCAAAATCATCAACTAATTCATAGCCCAACTCCAAACTTCCTGCATACCACCCACAAACACAAAACCTATCTGGAGCATCATTCCACGGTAATCCCTTGCATAAGGGAATGTCTTCTTCTCCGTTAACCACAGGAATAATCATTAATGGACATTCTTCAGATTTATGAACATCTTCATAATTCATTCATTTTACCCCTATTAAATTTATAAAATTTTATTCTTTATTTGGTTTATCTAGTAATTATAACACAAAAAAAATAGCAAAAGAAATTAGCTGATGTTTCTAAATCATACAAAATTGTTATACAAGCTAATTATACCAGAAACAGTTTGCTAAAAATAATTCGAATAAATGAAAGTTCGGGAGCGGAAAACTATGAATTTAAAACTTCATGTTACAAAAGACAATGGTCGTGAACGGTACTATATTAGAGACAATTCTAAATCTAGTTTAATAAGATTTGCAGTAATAGATCTTGATATATCCAGGAAATATCCAATTAACTTTGTTTGCGTTCTACCAAAAAATATTAATCCGAAAATAAAAATGCAAACCCATTTTCAAATGAAATTTAAAGAAGAAAGCCTCGAATTAGCAAAAAATCTTTTAAAAAGGGCTTTAAAAAAAGAAAAAGACGAAGATAAGATACTAGAAATTAAAAAAAGGTTAAAGATACTTAGTCCAAAACTAAAAATGGCTAAATGTAACAGGTGCGGTGAAGATTTTTCTCCTAGAAAATTTGGTTATTCAATACAAAAAACTTGTAATGATTGTTGGAGTAAATTATAACAAACCCAGTTTTGAGCTCACCAATTTGTTTAAGAGTTCATTATTATTTTGGAAAATAGAAAAATTTTATAAAGCCTATAGTGATGCCATAATTTTAGTAGGTGATTAAGAATTGCCTAAGAAAAGCAAAAAAGATAAAATCGCTGGATTGGAAAAACATAAAAAACAACAAAGAGAAAAAGAACAAAAAAGGAAAGAGAGAAGAAAGGTTTCTATTCCTAAACGTCGCAAATAGTGGTTTTTTTTCTTTTAATTGTTGAACTTATTTCGAGTCAGTAAATTTGATTTCTTAAAAGTTTTGAGGAATGGTGGAAATTTTATGAATAAAAAACTTATAGTTATTCCAAAACCTAAACCAGATTCAGTAACTCTACTATTGCCTAAAAAAGGAGAAAGATTGCCGTTAATCAAATTTGATGGAGATCTGAATCTTTTATGTGGAAACTGTAACGAAATTTTGGTTGAAGGATTAATCGAAGACAATAACCAAATATTAAATGTAGTAATTCGTTGTCCAGTTTGTAGACAATACAATCAAATAAATATACAATCATTTGACTCTAAAAATTTTAAAAAGAACATAAAAAAACCTACTGATATTACTCATTTTTACTAAAACAAAAATTGTTCAACCTTAAAATAATGAAAAAATTTTAGGAGAATGAAATTGACTGGAAAAACAAAGTTACTTGAGAGAGCATCCAAACATTATTTTACTCTTGGTCTTGGAGATGGAGCATCATACTTATGCAGAGAAAATATGAAATATGGTATAGCAAAAATCCATATTGCACAAGAGAAGCTTGGATTCAAGCCAGATGCTACCTTTCTTTCAACTCCAGATGAAACAGTTACCCGAAATAAGACACGTTGGAAAGCAGGATTTGGATATGGTGGAAAATTGGTTTGGGGTTCAGGAAAAGAACATTTTATTGTACTTGATACAAAACCAAATGCATGTGGAATGTTAGTAGGGGGTCTTGATGAGCTTCCAAATCCTAAGAGCCTTATAGAAAAAATAACTTCCTATAAAAACGAATGCTATATTGATAATATTAAATTGGATTGGGACTTTGCTGAAAGCAACCACTTTATTGATTTATTTGAGGTTGAAAGTTTAAAATTAGACTATAATTTCCCAAAATATGTTTTTATCATTCATGGCGCTGTACCTGAATTATGTGGAAAAAATGAGAAAGGAGTTGGGCTTTATTTTGACAAAAGTCCTAAACTTCAAAATATTTCCGAGAATATTAAAACAGACTTTGGGTGTCTTAATGTTTTAATTGATAATGCTGCAAAAGAATATTATGATTTTTATAAGTATGCAGAGCAATTTTCCAAAAAAAAGAGAAGTCTTGTCGGTGAGTTATTATTTGGAAAATATCAAGAGATTTGCAATGTAACCCATCAGGGTCTATTAAGCTATAATGAGCTTGTTTTAGGTTGTCATAACACAAAGGATTCAAGTACTGTTTTTCCTATGGCTTTAAAAGCTGATCTTCCAGGTTTCTTATTTGAAGGAAATGAGAATATTTCAGATGAGATAATTGAGGTTTCAGGTTTTTCTAAGCGAGCAGAGAGTTTGGGTTTTACTGATAGATTGAGAGGATCTAATGTTCTTCCTCATGGTGGTGGTTATTCTTTTAGTGATTTTCTAAAGGTTAAAGAAGTAATTGAGATTGGTGACTCTCGTTATTTTATTTTAGAGATGAGGGCTGAAATTGGAAATAAAATCTGTTCTGATGTTCGTGATATGGAGTTTGATTATCGAGGAAAAGCGGTGGTTTTGAGAACTGTAGAGCTTCAACTTGGACAAATAGTTGCCAAACTTATTCCTAAGTTTGTTCTAAAAATATAAACTGTTGATAGATAAATAATAGGTAATTTTTTCATTAAAGCAAAATCTGTATTATTCTGAAGTTATTTGATCAGAAAATAGATTAAGAAAATAATAATTTATCCGCAGCATAAGGGATCTTGTTATTATTGTATATTTTAAAATAATTTTTTGTAAGTACACGCACTTTTTTTTCATCATTTAGGTATTTTATGTGTAAGAGTTCATGGATTAAAGCCGCTCTGCCCCGATTTTTTATATATGAAAAAAGTGTTTTTTTCCCAAATCTGGAGACTATTTTTGAACATAAATTTTTTGTTTTTGGAAAAATTTTGATAACGCCTTTAGGGTGACATCTTCCTATAACCCAATGATCTTCTTTATTTTTAAGAGGTAAAACTCTAATGTGAATTTGAGTAATTTTGCTTTCTGGAATTTTCTCTCTTTTTAGGAGATATTTAATGAATCTTTGAAATTTAGTTTTATTAATTGTATTTAGAGTGTACTTGGAA
>JAOZGY010000038.1 GCA_026015145.1 Candidatus Bathyarchaeota archaeon
TGTAATTTTAAGCGATAACCTGGCATAGCCATCTCTTAATTCCAATATTTTAATACCCAAAATCTCTCGAAACGAATCAATATTTTTCATTTAATCACTCTCTAAACTGTTTTAACAAATAATTATACAATCTTTTAATTATCGAAGCTACTCCCTTAGGAAAGAAAATTACAACCAATAATAGAAAAAGACCCAATCCCAGGAGACGAAGCGGAGGACCCACATTACTAACTGCTGAAAACAGAGGACTCATAACAGGTTGCAAATATTTATCGATATTAGGCAAAAACGAGTCAATAGAGACCAATATGATAGAACCAATTACTGGCCCCTCAATTGTGCCCAAACCACCAATCACTGCCATCATTAATGGTTTAAAGGAATTGTCAGCTGAAAACACAGCAACATTGATATATCTTAAAAAGTGAGCATAAAGGCTCCCAGCTAAACCTGCAAAGAATGTGCTAATAACAAAAGCATACAGTTTATATTTTGCAATGTTTATACCAATCATTCTTGCTTCAGAAGAATTTTCCTTTAATGCCCGAAAAGCTAATCCAATTTTGGATTTCATTAAAAGATAAATGATTATCACAGTAATTATAGCCATTAAAAGCGCAAAATAATAAAAAGGCAACCCTGACGGCATAAGAAGAGGCGTTCTAAAACCCATTACACCATGAGTTACATCGTCAAATTGACTCACCAAAGTTTCTGCAATAACCGAAAAACCAAAAGTTACCATTGCTAAGAACCAAGCTTCAAGTCTTACACATGTAAGACCTATTAGAAAACCAATTCCAGCTGAAAATGATGCTCCAATAAAAATTCCAATAATTGGAGGTATACCTAAATTTATTGCTAATAAAGAAGAAGTAAAACCACCTATCCCTAAAAATGCGGCATGACCTAATGATCCCTGTCCAGAATTTGCTAGCAGATTCCAACTAGAAGTATACACAGCAAAGATGGCAATAAGTGTTAAAACATGGATCATAAACGGGTCGTTAAGCAACAGAGGTATTAGGGATGAAAACACTATAGCAATCACAAGAAAACGAAATTTTCTGGAACCTTTTAGACTAATAATTTGTTTTTTGTTAAACATCTACTCGCCTTTCTCCCCAAAAAGTCCCTTAGGTCGGAAAATTAGAACGATTATTAATACTGTAAAAGCGATTGCATTTCTCCAGATTCCACCCAGAAAAATTACTGCTGATTGCTCAGCTATACCATATAATAGACCTCCAATAATTGCACCAGGGATACTTCCTAAACCTCCCAGGATTATGATAGCAAAAGCTTTGATCGTAGGTAAGGCGCCAATATATGGATTAAAAGGGAAAATAATTCCAAATAAAACTCCGGCAGCACCAGCCATTGCTGCACCGATTGCAAACGTCAAAATATATATTCGCTCCACATTTATCCCCATCAACATGGAAGCTTCTTGTCTTTGACTTGTAGCTCTCATAGCTAAGCCAATCTTGGTTTTTTTAATTAAGAAGATTAAAGAAATGAGCATAACCACAACAATAGCCATAGCTATTAACCAATCATAACTTATTGACAATTCACCAATCAATACACTCATGTTCTCAAACGGACTGATAATTCTCTTAGATTTTTCACCCCATAATAATACAGCCACGTTATCAAAAAGCAGGATCAAACCCAAACTAACAAAAATCTCATTAAGTTTCTCTTCACCCAGAACCCTTCTAAAAGAAAATCTTTCAACTAAAATCCCAATTATGGCAACTGAAGCCATAGCAAAAAAAATCGCTAAATAAGCATTAACACCAAATATACTCCATACAGTAAAACCGATATATGCACCAATCATGAGAAGTTGACCATGAGCAAAATTAACTAGTTTCATTACCCCAAAAATCAAGTTTAAACCAGTTGCTAACAAAACATAGATGCTACCAATTGCAACTCCCCAAATCAGAGTTAAGATAATAGTAGTAGCATCAAGCATTAACCAGTCGGCCTTCTCCAATCATTTTCTTTAAATGACTTTTTTTAAAAAAAGGCCTTTAAACTATATAAAGTAATCAGATAGAAAAAAAAGGAGTTGTTAGGAATTCCCATTACAGTTCTAAACAAACTATTATGGGGGTCCAGGTTCGTAGTTATCAGGAAGGATAAAATCAGTTTGCTTTATAGTGCCTACTCCAGGAGCAGTTTCAGGCCATATAACTAAAGGTCTTGTCTCGCCTATTTGTTCATCATAAAAAAGTTGCTCTACGAAAGTAAATGGAGCAATTTCATGATAAGTTTCAGCTTCAGTACTGAATTCCATCTTGCCACTTTCAGTAATTATTAGCATTTGGTCCATGTTTGTGGTTTCAATGGCATCTCTAACAGCACTTTTATCTAAGGTACCAGCCCTTTCAATAGCATCTTTAGCAATGTAAAAAGCATCATAGGTATCTGCGCCCATCATTCCTGGTACTGTGTTATATATATCTTGATAATCTGCAACGTAAGTATTCATCATTTCAAGGTAGAATGGCGGTCCAGCATAAGAGGCAAATTTGGATTCCAATAACTGATTATCACCCCAAATTCCAAGCGCCGCATAAAATTCAGGTTCTTCACAACATTCAACAGCTATGTAGACACTATTCAAACCAACATCACTTTGGCCTTGCCGATAGATTGTGGCACTGTTTGTGGTGAAATCGACAACATATACAGCATCAGGATTAGTAGCTTTTATGGCGGTTAATTCTGCTTGGAAAGTTTGTGTATCTATAGGATAATTCTTTTCAGCTACAATTTCGATTGGAAGGTTATCGTCTTCAACAAATCTCTTTGTGTCACCCCAGACACCTTGTCCATAAGCATCATCACGATACATAACAGCAAGACGAAGAGGCCGAGACGCATCAAATTCATACTCGCTATCAAGCAGAGGTTTCATAGCTTCAGCAAAGAAATAGGCAACAGTTCTGGAATAGTGAGCTGTAGTAGTGCAATAATGGAACATATAACTCATACCTTCGGCATCATCAATACGCAAAGCATGTCCTTCTGGAAGGCCACCATAGTTAGCTTGGGGACCTCTCCTCGTAACTAAATGACTTGACGCACCAGTTATTATGAAAGGTACCCGATTCTCTATTGCCACAACTTGATCTGCTAAAGTAGCTCCACTTGAGAAGCCTCCAATAAGAAGGTCAACCTGATCTTGAATTACAGCACGGGTAACAGCTGTAACTGCAACCTCAGGATTGGCATTTTCTGTATCAGCAATTACCAGTTCTATTGGCAAACTAGTACCAAGCGACGACACATAGATACCACCAGCATCATTAATTTCATCAACAGCCATACGAGCAGCACGATCCATGTCTTGACCAACAGGTATCTGATATGGAGCAACTAAACCTATTTTAATAGATTCAGGCGCGGGAGCCGAGGGTAAGAATTGCCATACCGCGACAGCAGCAATAACTACAATAACAACAACGATTCCTGCAAGTAATTTGTTATTCATCAAATGTACGTTCCTCTTTTTCTTAACTAATGAACCTAATCAGTTAATAAAATTAACTCAATACCACTTGTTCTCTACCAAATTGAAAAGCTTTCAAGTTTACAGCTACATGTTTATCCTTTAATCGATCAGAAATAGCCTTCTTTAACGATTCTATTTGAATAGAGTCCTCTAAAAGAGTTGAAAAAGCACCTAACAAAACAGTGTTAACAACACGTAAATTCCCAAGTTTTACTGCAATGGATTGCCCATCTACTGTGAAAAGTCTTTTAGCATTTTCTTGTAGCATCATGAAGAGTTTTTCAGAGGTTAAGGATTTTTTCGAAGTATCAAAGTAGGTACTGGGAGAAATATATTTAGTATTAACAAGCACAGTCCCATTTTTACTTAACATAGAAAGAGTACGCGCCGTTTCAAGCATTTCGAACCCAAGAATCATATCCGCTTTACCTTTCTCAATTAGAGGGGCTTGAACATTATCACCTATCCGAACATGCGCCACTATAGATCCGCCTCTTTGAGCCATACCATGAACTTCAGCTTTCGCCACATCCCATCCATCTAGTAAAGCAGCCTCACAAAAAATATCACTAGCCACCACAATTCCTTGTCCCCCTACTCCTGCAAAAACAATATCCAATTTCATTGTTCTTTACTCCTGATTACATCAAAAGGACATACTTGCTCACAAACTCCACAACCATAACAAAGAGTTGGATCAATCTCAGCTAGATTTGCATTTATTGAAATTGCAGGACAACCAAAAGCTTCAACGCATACACCACAAGAATTACATTCATCCGAAATTTCCCTAATTTTGCCTTTCTCTACCCTAAGAGGACAAGGTCTTTCTGAAATAATAACTGATGGACCATTATAATCCAAAATATCTCTAATAACTTTTTGAGTTCCCCTTAAATCGTAAGGATCAACAACCTCTACTTTTTCTATTCCAACAGCCCGTGTAATATCCTTAATAGAAATCATTTTAGTTTTCTCACCCAAAGCATTAATACCAGAACCCGGAGTTGGCTGATGACCAGTCATTGCAACAACACGATTATCCAAAATTACAACACACACATTGGCTTGATTATAGGCTATATTTAGTAAACCTGGAATACCTGCATGGAAAAAGGTCGAATCCCCAATAACTGCAAAAACTTTATCCTCCACTCCAGCATGAAACATACCAGCTGCCTGAGAAATCCCAGCACCCATACATAAACAAGATTGAAGAGCTTCTACGGGAGGCATAAATCCAAGAGTATAACACCCTATATCTCCTGTAACAATTTTATCTTTATTTTTTCCTTTTAGACTTAGAGCACTTTCTGGACACCATTTTATGCAAGCAGGTTCTCCATCGCAAGTATCACACACAATTATTTTTCCACTACCAGAATGCAGAGTTAAGGCTCCATACTCACATGATTCGATGCACCAACCACATCCATTGCATTTAGCCTCATCCACTCTAATTACTCCTTTTTCTTCTGATTGAATTAAGGCTCCTTCTGGACAAGCTTGTATGCATGCTGGATCTTCGCAAACTCTACATGCCACAGCTATATTAGAAAGGGGATTAAGCCGGATGGTCTTTATCCTTGATTTACCAGGATTGAAAGTCTTTTCTTTCACCAGAGAACAAGCATATTCACAAACAACACAACCAACACATCTTTTTGGATCACAATTAACAAATTGCCTTGCACTGTTTAAAGCATAAAAAAACGCCCTATGAGGACAACTTGGACATAACACTGGAGGACGCGAAGGAAGCTCTAAATCAGCTCGAATCTCAAGCTTCTCAGATAAACCTAACCGCACAAAAACATCCTTTAGTATATCCGGACTAAATTCACCAATCTCATTCAGACCTAATCTTTGTTTTCCAAGAACTTCAGGATGAGCGTATTTAACTTGGTTCTCAACGTAGGGCTTCAATTCTTCTATAACAAAAATCTTCTTAATATTCGCAGAGAATTTTTTAAACAATTCCAATGGAAACGGGTAAACCAAACCAAGCTTCAACCACGAAAACATGCTTGTGTCAACAACAGATCGAGCATAGTAATAACCAATTCCACTACCCACAATACCAATTTCTTTTTTATTATCTTCTATCAGATTAAATTTTGATTTATTCACCAATTCCTTAGCTTTTCTTAGTTTTTGCTTTAGAACACGATGGCGTTTTATAGAATTTGAGGGAACCATGACCCATCTCTTAGGATCTTTATCAAATGCGGCTTTTCGAGAAAGAGACTTTATTGCCCCTATCTTAACCTTACCTTTACCATGCGCCACCCTGGTTGTGAGACGAACAATTACTGGTAACTCCAATCTTTCGCTCATTTCAAAAGCTTCCACAATCATATCCTTTGCCTCTTGGGGATTACCTGCATCAAAAAGAGGAAGATCAGAATGAGGGGAAAAATAACGCGTATCTTGTTCGTTTTGGCTACTATGCATCGCAGGATCATCACAAACAGCAATAACCAAACCACCAATAACACCAGTATACGCTAAAGTCATCGCAGCATCAGAAGCAACATTTAATCCAACATGCTTCATAGAAACAATAGATCTCAATCCCGCCATAGAAGATCCAGCAGCCACCTCTAACGCAACTATTTCATTAATACTCCACTCAGCATGAATACCAAACTTCTTCGCTACATCAGCAATCGCCTCTAAAATCTCTGTGGATGGAGTTCCAGGATAAGAAGCAGCCAACTTTACTCCAGCTTCAATTGCACCTCTTGCAACTGCCTCATCCCCATTAAGTAGAAGATAACTACCTGGTTTATTCAAAGAAATTTTCGAAGGCATTAAATTTTGACCTTTCACATTTTACCTTTACGAAGATCTAAGACATGCTTCGCCTTGCCTGCACTTCTAGGCAACTCACCACACTGAACAATATTAATAGCTGCAGATAGGCTTGTTATGTCTCGAATTTTGTTTTTAATTCCATTTTTTAGCTTTTCATGATTAATCTGATTATAAAGTTCCAGATTTCTTAACTCAACATTAATTGTAAACGTATCCAAAGCACCCGGACGATCAACGATTATTTGGTATTGAGTAGCCAATTCTGGAAAACCCATAACCACGCTTTCTATTTGAGAGGGGAAGACATTTACTCCTCTAATTATTAGCATATCGTCGGATCGTCCTCGAATTTTTAGCATTCTTGAATGTGTCCTACCACAGGCACATTTCTCCTCTTTTATTACTGAAATATCTCTTGTTCTAAATCTTAGCATTGGAAGAGCATTTTTTGTCAGAGTTGTGAAAACTAATTCACCCTCTTCTCCCGAAGGTAAAACCTCACCAGTTTTAGGATCGATTGTTTCTATCAAAAAATGATCTTCCCAAATATGCAAACCATCATGTTGATTACATTCAATTGATACACCCGGCCCAAATAATTCTGTTAAACCGTATATATCAAAAGCCTCTAAGCTTAATTCCTTCTGAATTCGTTCTCTAATTCTCTCTGACCATGGTTCCGCACCAAAGAGACCGATCCTTAAGTCCAAATCCTTGCTTGGAATTATTCCTTGCTTAGCCATGACCTCAGCTAAATATACTGCAAAGCTAGGAGTACAACAAAGAATTGTAGCTTTTAGATCTTTAATTAATTTTATTTGCTTTTGGGTCATTCCGCCACTAATAGGCACGATAAGCGATCCAAGTTTTTGGGCGCCATAATGAAAACCTAAACCACCTGTGAATAATCCGTATCCATAAGCATTATGTAGCACATCAGATTTTCTTCCACCTGCTGTATAGATTGTTCTGGCCATAAGCTCCTCCCAGATTGTCATATCCTCACTTGTATATGAACCAATAATCGGATTCCCAGTTGTTCCGCTTGATGCATGGATTTCAACTAAATCATCCATTTTTGCTGCTTTCATCCCAAGTGGATAATTATCTCTAAGATCATTCTTAACAGTGAAAGGAATTTTTTCTAAGTCTGCCAGATTCCTTATATCCGATGGTTTCAAGTTTGATTTATCAAATTTCTTCTTATAGAAAGAGCTATTGTTATAGCAGTGAGACACAATGCTCTTTAATCTTTTTAATTGAAGTTTTTTTAATTCTGTTTTAGTTAAGGTTTCAATTTTGCTATTCCAGTAATTATTTTCAACCATTTTATCATCACTTCATTACAAGCCAAGGTAAACCTCTTTTATATGATTATTACACAATAATTCTTTGCCCTTTCCTTGCAAAACAATTTGCCCTTGTTCTATAACATATCCTCTATTAGCTATATCTAAAGAATCGCGTATATTTTGTTCAACTAAAAGAATGGTTACACCTTCTTCATTTATTTTCCTTACAGTATCCAAAACTTTTTCAACAAGAATAGGAGCTAAACCCAATGAAGGTTCATCTAAAATCAATAATTTTGGATTTGACATTAAACTTCTACCTATTACAAGCATTTGCTGTTGACCACCACTCAGGGTTTTTGCCAATTTCTTTGCTTTCTTTTTAAGAATAGGAAATATTTGATAACCTCGTTCTTTAGCATCCTTTACCTTCCCCTTATCTGCAACCACATAAGCTCCTAACATTAGGTTCTCTTCAACCGTCATTTTCGGAAAAATTTTTCTACCTTCAGGAATAAGTGTTATACCCTTTTTAACTATCGAATAAGGAGTTAAACCATGTATTTTCTCATTCTCAAACCAGATTTCCCCAGAGATTGGAGGAACTATACCCATAATTGTTTTAACTAAAGTCGACTTCCCTGCACCATTAGGACCGATAATACTAACTATTTCTTTTTCTTTAACTTCAAACGAAATATCTTTAAGAACCTGAATTAAACCGTATGAAGCAGACACCTTTTTGATCTTTAACATTTTAGTCATCACAGAGCAGATATCGTTTTCCAAGGTAAATTTTTATAACTCTTTCATTATTGGCAACTTCTTTGGGAGTTCCTTCAAAAATCTTTCCCCCATGATGCAGAACTGTTACCCGATCACACAATCCCATAATTACACGCATCACATGTTCAACAATCAAAACAGTGATACCTTGCTTATTTATGAGCCTAATTAATTTTATCGCCTGGTCGCTCTCTTTGGGAGTTAAACCTGTAAGAAGCTCGTCCAAAAGAAGTAACTTAGGCTTTGTGCCTAAAGCTTTAGCTAGCTGAACACGACGTAACTCAACTACATTAAGATTCTTTGCTGGTTGATAATACTTAGTCTTATCTAAACCTACAAAATTTAAAAGATCTTCTGCTTGAGCTAAAGACTGAGTCTTACCAAGATTTCCTTTGGCAAAAAGCAAACTAGTAAGAACGTTTTCAACAGCTGTCATATCCGGAAAAGATTGAACAGATTGCGATGTTTTTGTTATCCCTTTTGAGCAGATTCTATGGGAGGGATAATTTGAAATTTCCTCATCCAAGAACAGTATTTTTCCTGAATCTGGTTTGTAAACTCCACTAATTAGATTCAGCAACGTTGATTTTCCAGAGCCATTAGGACCAACAAGACCAGCAATTTCATTCTTTTTAACAGATAAGTCAACATTGTCTACTGCCTGAAGCCCCCCAAAGCGCTTTGAAACACCGATGCACTTTAGCAAACAAACCGTCTCCAATCACGAACCCGTTAACATACTTTATGTTAAAATATAAATATTATCTGAAGCTAATTGAGTCTAGGTGCTTATATGCCAATAACACAAGTTAGCGTATTTTTAGATAACCGACCTGGATCATTATCAGAAGCAATGAACCAATTAGACAAAAATCAAATTGAAATATTCGCATTATCAATTGCGGATGCCGGAGAATTTGGTTTAGTTAGAATGATAACAGAAAATCCTCAAAAAACCACAGAAATCCTTGAAGAAAACGATTTTAATCTCGCAAAATCCAAGAAAAACACTCAAGTAACTGCGACTTTTATTTCAGAAAAAAACAAAATATCAAAAATTACAAAAATTTTAGCACAAAAAAATCTCAACATAGATTACGCTTACTCATCAGCAGTGCACATTGACGGAAAAGTTGCATTGATTTTACGAATAGACAAAGTAGAAGAGGCTGAAGATTTGCTCAGCAAGAATGGTGTTGAAATCCTAAAGCTAGATGAGATCAAAAAATATTTTCAATAAAAAATCTATATAAACATATATTTTTTGAAAATATGACAAATTAATCGCTAAAAAACTAAAAGACAAAGAAGAAAAAGGCACCAAATATCCTTTTAATTTTCTGGATTGATCTTAATTATTTTAGGGATAATCCCTGCGGTACCAATGAAGTCATTATATATGATTAAAATACCTAAAACATCTTGAATCGATTTTGATTTCTCAATTCCAATTTTAATCGCATCATTGTATTTATTGCCTTTAACAACATTGCATACAGCCGTAGCCGCAGCATCAGCTAAGCCAGCGGTTTTACTAAAAACGGTAACTGCTTCAGC
>JAOZGY010000045.1 GCA_026015145.1 Candidatus Bathyarchaeota archaeon
AAGGCTTAACAACAAAATCTCTAGATGAGATTGAAAAACAACTCAAAAAAAATAAGATGGTAAAAATCAAAATCTTAAAAAGTACGCTACAAAACGAAAAAGCAAAAGATATTGCAAATATAACCGCTGAAAAAACAGGATCACTACTAGTAGATCTAAGAGGACATGTTTTTATTATTTACAGACGCAAAGAAAAACAAATAATATAGCCATTTCACTGAAAATAATGAATGAATTTTCAAATTCTAAACAGTAAATTCTATTTCAGCCCAAACTAAAGTACATGCAGCTTCTTCAAAAAGCTCAAAGTTTGATTGCAGTTGTATTCCAACTTGAAGATTGTTTATGTTATTCCATGTCCATGACCCTCCCCCTGGTCTTGAAGTCCTAGAATACGAATAGTCAGTCCAAGCTACTGATAAAGAAAATTCACTACCTCTAGCTTGTGTTCCCCCTAATCTCATATAAATACGTCCATCACCTTGCTGTACTAAACTTTTGCATTGAGCATAAACAGTTACCCTCTCTATAGTTCCAGATATTGAGCCCACATCTTGCAGAGAATAATAATCAATTAGCTGTGTACGATTATTATGATAAATATATTTGCTATCTGGATTTACTTGATCTGTAACACATTCCACGTGATCATCACTTCCAACAGAATAAGGAATATTCTGCTCTACAATTCCATCAGGAAATAATTTCATCACTCCTCTCCACAACCAAGTAACAGTTGAAGGTGAATCAATAGTAAATTCTACTGTAGTTCCATCTCCGTTTGATACGCTTCCAGTTCCAGTATAACCTGTAGCAGTATATCCAATCTCTGGAGATCCAGAAGGGGGTATCGGTGAACCAGAATTGGAAAACACTGTATCTCCTTCATAATACCAACCCTCTCCTGTGGGACTTCCAATTGGTGAGATTACTTCAAAGAAATATTGAACTTCATAATTCCCATCCACGGAATCTGGAGAGTTTATTGTTCGATGTCCAATAGGGCTCACTAGAATAAATCGTTTATTAGCTCCACCAGAAACAGTAGCAGAGTATCTGTATGTTGATCCTCTATCAAACCAAGAAACGATCGGAAGATCATTATAGTTTTTTGCTTCTCCATCTATAGTAAGCACTGTTCCTTCAGCTGAATTATCCAATCCAATCTCATCAAATATGACAAAGTATTGAAGATCATAATTGCCCACAATTTCAATATTACCAGTGATAGTGATAGGACTACTTGGACTCGTGTCAGCAAGTTGATATCTTTCAGCAAAGGCACTCACAATTATAGTCTGTTCATAAGAATATTCAATGGTGCTATCATAGTCAACTGTAACATCAAAGGGAACTGCTGATTCTATTGCTGAGCCACCATTAATACTGTATGTAACAGTTGTTTCTATGGCTGGATTATCTATTCCATTTTGCGCAAAAGATACTTGGAGTCGAACTAATGAGTAAACTGCAGTAATACTGCCCGAACCATTAATAGTCACATTTGTACTCTGAGAATTAACATTCTCGATTTGATTATCTAGGTTTGAAGTTTCCCATTGGAAGAAAACATATCTAGAACTTGAAGTATCTGTACTTATAGCAACTTTTTGTCCAGAATCAAACCATTGAACTCCCTCTGGCTGGGTTGAAGCATCAGCAGTTTCTGGATTTGACGAGAATGTAACCTCATATTGTGTCTTAAAATTAGCTCGAACAGTAACATCACTTGTTCCACTTATTGGTGAATCAGGACCAGTGACACTAGCTAAAACAAATTGCTTTCCTGAATCACCACTTTCTACCAAATCTGAAAAATCATAATTCAAAAAACTACCTTTATTCACAATAATAGTGAATGGAAAATCACTATATGACTTAGAAGTACCCTGAACAGTCAAAACAGTGCCAGTAGCACTTGAATCAAGACCCGATTGAACAAAAGTAACATCAACAGTTTGATCAGGAGTAGGGGTAGGTTTAGGAGTAGGTGTTGGTGAAGGAGGAATATCACCTTCAATAAACATTGCATTTGCAGTTTTGTCACCATCAATAACTAAAGAGATTGGATTACTAGAACCAGCTACATCTCCACTCCACTCAGAAAAAACCCACCCTTCTACAGCTTCAGCTGTTAAGCTTACCGATGTACCACTAGGATAGGACGCCTGATCCGGAATCTTTGTAATCTTATTAGCAGAATCTCCTTGGATATTCACCCTTAAGGTATATGCTCTCAAAAGTGTATCAGGATCACTAACTGTTCTTTCAGCAAGAACCACATCATTTTTCAATATTCTTACAACTAAAGGTATGCCAGGAGTGATTTTGAAAGGTATATCAATTGTCGCAATCTGTCCCTGTTCTAAGACATCTTTATCAACTGATCCTTTGAATAAAGGAATCTCAATATCGTTGACTGTAATACTAAAACCAGAATCAATAGTAAAAGTTTCACTTCTAATATTTTCAACATAAGCAATAAGTGTCCCTGACTCAGCATTTGTTGCTAAATCGATAATCTGAAGTGAGGACAGGTTAGGACCATTTGGATTGTCAGTAAATCCTGGTAATTGACCCAAAAAAAGGGCAACTGACATTATTACTGCTACTAAAACAACCAATCCCAAAAGAATATCCGATCTTTTTATTCTTGGACTTGCCAAACTATGTACCGTCTTTACCTTCTGATTTCCTAAACTATATTAATACTTAGATATTCCCTGCTCCCTTTGAGAACTTGAGGAGATAGTGATATTTAAAAAATATTGCGATTGTATTATAGAGAATAGTTCTATAACCCTTTCATAAAATAAGCGATTAACCCAACTTAAGATCTTTCTTGGTGACCAGATAATCTTTATATTAGGCTTAATGAATCTACTGCAAGGAAAAACAATAGGAAACAATCATATTGACAACTCCCTATGATGTCCCCGTTACACAATTCATAGAAAAATTAGCTAAATACTTAAAGGAAAATATCGAGGAAGTCCAACCACCTTCTTGGGCAAGCTTTGCCAAAACTGGTACACATGTAGAAAAACAACCTCAAAATCCTGATTGGTGGTACACCCGAAGCGCTTCAATATTGCGCAAAGTATACATTCAAGGCCCTATAGGTTTAGAAAAACTTCGCGCCCAATATGGAGGAAGAAAAGATTTTGGTGTTAAACCAGAACACGCAGTAAAAGCAAGCGGCAATATAATTCGAAAATCCTTACAACAGCTTGAGAGTGCTGGTTTGGTTCAAATTATCGCTTCTAAAGGCAGAAGCATGTCTCCTAAAGGACGAAAACTAGTAAAAGAAGTTGCTGAGGACCTGCATAAAGGCCTCGTAAAAACCACACCTGAACTCAAGAAATATAGCGGTGATTGAAATGTCTGATGATGAACTTGAAAATCTACGCCGAAGAAGACTTTCAGAATTGCAACAGCAAGCATCTGAGGACCAAAAACAATCTCAAGCAAAAAAACAAATAGATGCCCAAAAACAAGCATTACTAAAACAAATTCTATCACCTGAATCAAGACAAAGACTCACAAATCTAAGAATGATAAAACCAGAATTCACAGAGCAAATAGAGCTTCAATTAATACAACTAGCTCAAATGGGCAAGGTTCCAATACCTTTACCCGATGCTCAACTAAAACAAATATTAATTCAACTTCAATCACGAAAAAGAGAAACAAAAATTAGAAGGATATAAAAAAATGGCCCGAACCAAACCTCCAGCCAAGAAAAGAAGATTAGGAAAAGCCAACAAGGAATCAAAAGCAGTTCCAACTTGGGTTATAGTACGTACTGCCGGCAAAGTTAGAACAAATCCCAAGCGAAGAAGAAACTGGAGAACAGGAAAAATAAAGCCCTAGGAGAGAGCTAGCAATGAAGATGGAAGACAAAGAAGAGGTTCTTGAAGAGGTTGAAGAGAAAACATCAGAAAACATGACCGAAGAAGAAACAAAAGATGAAATCGAAGAACTCCTCTCTGAAGATAGTGATGAAGCCATAGTTGAAGAAAAGGAAGAGCCTGAACCCATATCCTCAAAAAAGAAAAAGAAAGAAAAAGACGAAGATATTGTAGAAGAAAGAATCTATACAATACCTTTAGGAAAAGCACTAGTTCGACCACCAAAAAAGAGAGCTCCAAGAGCAATAAGCCTCATTCGTGAATTTGTAACAAAACATATGAAACTAGACACCAGCGTTTTAACCGAAGAGGAAAAAGGCGAATTACCCAAACTAACAATAAGCAATGCTGTTAACGAGAAAGTTTGGAGCCGAAGCATCAAAAAACCTCCTCGAAAAATACGAGTTCGTACAACCAAAGATAAAGAGGGCAATATCAAAATTTTCTTGGCTGAAGGAGAATAATCCTTGGCCGTTTACCTATCAAGTATTATTGGAAGCGTATGCATAGGCGTTTATTCTCTAGCCAATGATAAGATAGTTATAATTCCTAAAATGGTTCCAAAAGAAAAAGCCCAAGAAACAGCAAACTGGCTAAAAGCAAAATTAGTTTATACAACAATTTCAAATTCAATTCTTGCAGGTGCTCTAGCTTGCTCAAATTCAAATGGTATTCTACTTCCTAAATTAATTAGAAAAGAAGAACTATCCATTATACAATCTTTGTTTGATGGCACAATTAAAATAATGGAGACAAAAAAAACAGCCTATGGAAATTTAGTTCTAGCAAATGATAAAGGAGCAGTTGTTGATCCCAGCTTCTCTAAATCTGAAAAAAAGCAGATAAGCAATACTTTGGGCGTTGAGGCTATTCCAGGAGAAATAGCAGGATTACCATATGTAGGCTCTTTAGCTGTAACCACAAATAAGGGAACCCTAGCTCATCCAGGAATTAAAGACAAAGAAAAAGACCTGCTAGAGGATGTTCTAAAAGTACCAGTTGAAAAAGGTACTGTTAACTGCGGAATTCCCTATATTGGAACCGGCCTAATTGCTAATTCTCGTGCAGGAGTAGTTGGATCTTTAACAACTGGACCCGAGATGTTTATAATTGAGAATGCAATCGATGTTGTGCAGGACGATGAGTAAATTGAAGGTTTTTAGAGTCACCGGCGAGATAAACAAGCCAAACTTAAAGACTCCATTCACTAAAGAAGTTTTAGCTGCCAAGTCAGATCATGCAGTTGAGAAAGTCTACGCAGAAATTGGCAGCAAACACAGAGTAAAAAGATTTCAACTCAAAATCTCAAATGTAGAAGAGATATCAATTGATGAGATAGCAAATCCAATTATAAAAAAAATAGTCACCGGAGAATAAACAGTTGGCAAGTAAAAATAATCAGGAAGAAGAACTTAGAAAACTAAGTGTTGAACTACGATTACTAGAACAAACTGCAGAAACTTTGAAACAAAGAATTAACATGATGAACGCAGCTCTAACCGATTTAGCCTATGCCAACATGACATTAGATGGAATAAAAAAAGAAAAAGACAATGCTGAACTCTTAGTTCCTATAGGTGGTAGCTCTTACATAAAAGTCATGCTTGCAAGTGTCAATAAAGTAATTGTTGGAATGGGAGCTGGGGTTTCAATTGAAAAAACCCTGCCTGAAGCAAAAACGATTGTTAATGAGAGATTAACTGAACTTCAAAAAACTATGAATTCTGCACAACAACAATTTTCCCAAATAATTGATCGCATTAATACAGGTAGAAAAAGACTTGAATCCTTACTTAGCTCTGTGAGAGAAGGGAAACAATAACAAAATGTTTGATAGGCTCAAGTCAGGTCTTAAAGGACTTGTAACAAAAGTCACCACGACTGAGCTTACAACTGAGAGTTTAGATCCAATTCTATCAGAATTTACAATGAATCTTGCTGAAAATGATGTTGCTTTTCCAGTGGTTGATCGGATCTGTGATGATCTAAAAAAGCGTTTAGTGGGACTTCAGATTAAACGCTTGGAAGATCGGAAAAAAATTGTTGAAGAAAATCTAAGACAGATACTTTTAGAAATAATGATTCCAGAAAAAACCATCAATTTACTAGAAAAAATTGAAGAGAAAAAACAAAAAAAAGAACCATTTATTTTACTTTTTGTTGGAATTAATGGTACGGGCAAGACCACTACTATAGCAAAAATCGCTAATTTTCTAAGAAACAAAGGACACTCTGTTGTACTCGCTGGAGCAGATACCTACAGAGCAGGCTCTATTGAACAACTAGAAGAACATGGCAAGCGTCTTGGTTTGCGAGTAATAAAACACAATTACGGCGGAGATCCTGCAGCAGTAGCCTACGACGCAATAAATCATGCAAAAGCTCATGGTGTTAATGTTGTTTTAATTGACACAGCAGGAAGAATGCAAACCAATCAGAATCTGATGAATGAGCTAGCAAAAATAAAACGAATCGTTTCTCCAGATTTAACCATTCTAACTTTAGATTCTTTGATTGGAAACGATGCTTTTATGCAAGCCGAAGAATTTCATAAATCTATAGGAATAGATGCTACAATCCTCACAAAAGCAGACGCTGATGTTAAGGGGGGCTCGGCTTTGAGTGTTACTTACGTTACACAAAAACCCATATTATTTATTGGTGTGGGACAAACCTATGATGATCTGGAGTTTTTTATTCCAACAAACTTTGTAAAAATGATCCTGCAATAAAAAATATTAATTTTAATAAATTATGTCATCTTTAATTTTTTATTAAATTTCATTTTGAATTTTTGCATTATTGACCTATTAACGTTAATAATATTGCTTTTGCAGAGTAAAGTCTGTTTTCACTTTGTTGATAAATAATTGATCGTGGATGTTCTATTACATCTTCAGATATCTCATATCCACGATGGATAGGCATATCATGCATAATATATGGCGCATTTCTTTTTAGCAGTTCCTTGTTAATTTGGTAATTCTTCATGATTTTTATGCGATTCTCTTTTTCTTTTGCAAATTTTGGATCAGTGAAAAACTCCATGTCGATCCATGTGTCAGTGTAAACAAAATCTGTGTCTTTAACTTCCTCATGAATATCTAAAGATGTCTTCCATAAACCCGTTTTTTTTGCGTTCTCTAGCAAAACTTGGTCTTGAGCATTTTCATTTAAGATTGGTGTAACTGTGGTTATCTTAATTCCTGTTTTTGTGCAACCTTCAATTAACGAATTACAAACATTATTGTGGATACCTACAAAAACAACTTTTAAGCCTCTTAGATTTCCTTTTGTCTCCTTAATTGTTATCAAATCTGCAATTGCTTGACTAGGATGATACATCTCATCACATCCATTAATCACAGGAACTTGTGAAGCCAAAGCCATCTTTTGCAAATCAGAATTCTTGAGTACCCTAGCCATTATGCACTCAACATTTCGAGACAAGTATTTGCTCTCATCATAGATATCCGCTAATGTGAAATTTGTAGTTCTCCAATCAATAAAAAGGGCATGACCACCCAACTGAGTCATTGCAACCTCAAAGGCAACTCTTGTTCTTGTTGAAGTTTTTTGAAAAACTAATGCCAAAGATTTCTCGCAAAGAGGATTACTGTACTCTTCAGGTTTACTCTTAACTTTTATTCCAAGATCCACGATATCTTCGATTTGTTGACCAGACATTCCCTTAAAATTGATTAAGTCCATTTCTTTAAAGATACTCCCACTGGGAAGATTGACTTTAGTTAAACAGATAAGTTTTATGGAAACCTTTTTTCGTCAGTAATCTTTCCAATGATACACGGTAAAATTATGATTCTTCTTGTCGCTTCACGTAAAGATATTGCAGGAATTAACATTGCACAACAACTTATCACGAACTATCCCTTTAAAGAAACCAATGAATCCACCAAAAAGAATCCTATTTACTCAGCACAAATTCATAACAAAAAAGTAATCTTAACAATAATTAATAAAGAAACAACTAAAACTCAAAATCTTCCTAAGCAATTCCAGAGCTTAGACCTCGTTGTCTTTATATCAAGACATTGCAGTTCAAGTTTCAAACCAACCTTTTCAGTCCACACTCCTGGCAACTTGCATACTGCTGAGCTAGGAGGTCTTCCAAAAAAAGTATCTGTTTCACCAGGGGAAGCAATGAAAAATGCTCTAAAAGCTCTGGAATACTTCAGAGACGGATCTGAACTAGATTTTGATGTTTCGTATGAATGTACACATCATGGTCCCTCCCTTAATATTCCTGCAATGTTTGTGGAGTTAGGGAGCTCTAAAATTCAATGGCGTGATTCAAAGGCAGCAGAAATCGTTGGTCACGCTGCAATATTGGCAATTTCAAAATTCAAAATATCAGAGAAAAGCGCGGTTTTAGGTATCGGGGGACCTCATTACAATCATAAATTTACCAATTTAGCTCTAACTTCTGAAACTATCTTTGGTCATATTATACCTAAATACATGATTCAGCACCTTGATTCGGAGATCCTTTTTGAATGTGTAAAAAAAACCTTAGAAAATATTGATTGTGCAATTTTAGATTGGAAGGGTATAAAAAGTTCTGATAAAACTCAACTTATACAAACACTAAAAGACATTAATCTCTCTTACAAGAAAATTTAATCCTTCATTATTATACTGCTGCTATCTTCCTTGAGTTAAGATAGTCAAGAAAAAAATCAACAATTGTATCCAACCGATATTCTAAACAACAAAAGCCATAGTAACGTTTATTATTTGTTAGTTAATCTTTTGTGTGCGGTAAATATGGGCGTACAATCATTCCTCTCCCAGTGTGCAAGAACACTAAAACTAGCATCAAAACCAGGAAGAACTGAGCTTTGGCAATCAATAAAAATAAGTGTATTGGGCATAGGCGCAGTTGGATTAATCGGTTTCATAATAAAACTCTTATCCTTTGCAATAGGTGGAGCCACTGCGGCCACATCCTAGAAGGGAAAATAAATGGAAAATGATGAGGATCAATATTCAGCAAAGATTTTTGTTGTGAAAACAACTACTGGACAGGAACGCAACGTTGCCAGGTTGATTACCACAAAAGTCAAAATTTCCAAAATACCAATTAAAGCTCTTCTAGTTCCTGATACATTAAAAGGCTATGTCTTTATTGAAGCTGATGGTCCACATTTAGTTGAAGAAGCAATAGCTGGAGTAAGACATGTTCGTTCTAGAATTCCGGGACTAGTCAGTTTTTCGGAAATCGAAAGGTACCTAATCAGAAAACCTGTTCTAGAAAACTTGTTTGAGGATGACGTTGTTGAAATCACTGGTGGACCATTTAAGGGAATGCGAGCAAAAATAACTAGAATTGATAAATCAAAAGGTGAAGTTACCCTTGAATTGCTTGAAGCAACATTCACCCTTCCAATAACAGTCCACTCAGATTATGTAAAATTAGTTCAAAGATCTAAAAATAAACCTAGTGAAACATAAAATGGCTGATAAAAAAATTATTGACTTACTTGTTAGTGGAGGTCAAGCAACTGCTGGTCCGCCTCTAGGTCCGGCCCTTGGACCCTTAGGCTTGAATATTTTGTCTGTTGTAAACAAAATTAATGAGCTTACCAAAGATTATTCTGGAATGAGAGTTCCAGTTAAAATCTCCGCTGATCCTGAAGACAAATCTTTTGAAGTTACAGTAGGTACTCCAACTACTTCCGCTCTTATTGTAAGCGAATTGAATATTGAGAAAGGCTCAGGAACACCTAATACTGAAAAAGTAGGTGATCTTACAATGGATCAGGTATTACGAATTGCAAAAATCAAACTTCCACAAATGCTTGCACAAAACTTGAAGAATGGAACCAAAGAAATCTTAGGAACATGTGTAAGTATGGGTGTGACTGTGGATGGTAAAGATCCCCGTGAACTTCAAAAAGAGATAGATGCGGGTAATTACAGTGAGATATTTAGTAAAGGCGAATAATAAGTGAATATTTTTATAATTGAGTTCCAATCCCTCAATAACGCGAGGCTTCAAAATGCCCTTAGATAAAAAAACACTATTAACAACAGTAAAAGAAGCAAAGTCAAAATCCAAAGAAAGAAAGTTTACACAATCAGTAGATTTAATCTTGGATATTAAAGAGCTAGACATGAAGGCTCCAGAAGGAAGAATTCAACAAATTGTTGAACTTCCACATGTTACAGGAAAACCAAATAAGATTTGCGTTTTTGCAACAGGAGAATTAGCTCTAAAAGCTCGAAAATCTAAGGCAGATATTGTGATTGAAAAAGCCGAGCTTGAAGGAATATATGGCAAAAAAAAGCAACTTCGAAAACTTGGTAACACATATGATGTTTTCATTGCCGAAGCCCCACTAATGCCTCTTGTAGGTAAAACTTTTGGTCCGGTTTTAGGTCCCAGGGGAAAACTGCCTATACCTGTTCCACCAAATGTAGATATTTCAGAAGTAATAAAAAAACATCGAAAAACAGTTATGATTAGAATGCGAAATCAACCCATAATTCAGTGCCAAATAGGAACTGAAGACATGAAAGATGAAGAACTAGCTGACAACATTCAAGCAGTTCTGCGTTTCTTAGATGGCAAACTTAAACGAGGTCTTAAAAACATAAAATTCCTTTTTATTAAAACCTCTATGGGTACCCCAGTGAAAATTAAACCTTAACATGAGAGAAACAAAATGCCATCCCAACAAATATTACAAGAAAAAAATAATGCAGTTGAAGAAATAAAAACCATACTCAAGAGCTACAAAGCTATTGGAATTGCAAATTTAAAGAAAGTTAGATCTTCACAACTTCAAGAAATGAAAAAGAATCTAGCCGGCAGAGTTCAAATGAAGGTCTTCAAGAACAGACTACTCAAGTTTGCTTTAGATTCTCTGGCTGATAAAAACCTAAAAAAGATCGAAGAATATATTTCAGGCTCAAACATCTATTTATTTACTGATCTTAATCCCTTCAAGTTAGCTCTTCTATTGGAAAGAGGAAAAATCAAAACCATCGCCAAGACAGGTGACAAAGCAGCCATGGACATAATCATCCCTGAAGGAAACACTGGTCAACCCCCAGGTCCAGTAATTAGCTTGCTAAATTCAGCAGGTTTACCCACTAGATTAAAATCTGGAAGTGTTTGGGTAAGTAAAGATACGTTTGTAGCTAAGAAAGGCGATATTATTACAGAGCGACTGGCGGCTGTTTTAGCAAAACTAGGAATAAAATCAGTCGAATTGGGGCTTTCTATGCAAGCTATTCTAAATGATGGTTTAATTATTAGTGGAGAAGATCTCAAAATTGATCTCGAAGAGACCCGAAACGATCTAGCAACAAATTATAAAGAAGCTTTTGCTCTATCATTAGAAATTGCATTTCCCACTACTCAAAATACTGAGACTTTGCTACAATCTGCACATCAGAAAGCTTACATACTATCCTTAAACGCAGCGATACCAAACAAAAACAATATAAAAGAATTAATCATGAAAGCTCACTCTGAAATGCTAAATCTAAACAGTTTAACCGAAAAAACGTCATAAGAATCCCTCTTAATCAGAAAAACCGCCAAAATTCCGCCAGGTTACTTTTGCATAATAGCTATGTATCCTTTCAATTTGGATCCATTTTCTAAAGAAATAATATTAAAACCTGATTTTCTTAATAACTCCAAAAAAGTTTCCATAGAAAAAACCTTTTTTAATCCTGTAACAATAATTTGTCCATCATTTTTTGTAGCTACTCTTATCTCCTTTAGAGTTTTTAATGGAGACGGCATATTTTGAAGGACAGTGAAAGCAAACACAATATTGAATCTTTTGGCTTGAAATGGTAAATGGTCAGCATCAGCTTGAATCAAGTGAATGTTGGGTGCATTTACTTCTTTTTTTGCCTTATTTAATAATTCAATGGAGATATCAATACCTACTACAAAACCAACCTTGGATGACACATAGGTAAAAAATAATCCACTACCACATCCAACATCTAATACAGCACTATCAGGTTTTAGATTTAGATGCAATAAAGCCTGTTTAAACTTTTTTTCTTGCTCTTTCAGATAACGCCTGTTATAAATATCCGAAGTCAAATTGTAACAGTTTTTAACTCTGCGTTTTTCCTTCCATGTAGTCACAAAAAACCCTTCAGAACTCTTATTTACATAGATTCCCTCTAAAATATTTGGCTGAAATACTTGCTTGATAATAAAAAGTTCACTGTGATAAAGAATCCAAACCTACAGGAAGCTAAATCCATAATTGAGAAGGTTTTTTTGAATAGAAAAACTCTGGTTGCCGCTGGAAACTGTAGAGTTCTTTACAATGGAAGAGCTAGCTCCAAACTAGAACCTGGTGAGAGATTACTCATTGTGAAAAATGATGGAGCAATTCTTGTTCATCGCTCCCTTGGGTATGAACCAGTGAATTGGCAACCTTCAGGTAGCATTTTGCATGTTAAACTGAAATCGAATGCTTTAGAGATTAGCGCAATTAGACATAATCCTCGAGAAAGATTAAGAGTCATATTTGATAAGATTTTTATGCTCTCTGCTTTAAACCTTAATGATTCTGCAGAATTTACTCTTTTTGCCAGTGAAAAAGATATGCATCAAGCGATTCTACTAAACCCTTCTCTAATAGAGGATGGTTTTAAGCCTATAAGCTATGAAAAAAAAGTTGAACCAGGATTTATTGATGTTTATGGAGTTGATAAAACCGGCAAATTAGTTGTAATAGAAGTAAAACGAAAAATTGCTGGAAAAGAAGCTGTTCTTCAACTTGCCAATTATGTGAATGCTATAAGAAATAAAGCTGATCGTGAGATTAGAGGTGTCTTAGTTGCTCCCAATATAGGCAAGGGTGTGCAAAGACTATTATTTAGTCTAAAATTGGAATTTATTGCTCTAGATCCCAAGAAGTGTGCCAAAGTATTGAAAAAACCTGAAAACACAAAACTTGAAAATTATTTCTAAAGAATATTCTTTAATCTAGACCTATTGAATTAGTTAAATCCTAAGAACGCTTAAATGACTGGATTCACATCTTGAATTTCAAAGGCGAAGGGGTTCATAATGAATTTCTGGAAAAATATTCCCATTGGTGATGATCCTCCTGAGTTTCTTAACATGGTTGTTGAAGTGGTTAGTGGTTCAAGAGATAAGTATGAATATAATCCTGATTGGGAAACTTTTGTATTAAACAGGATAATTCCCTCCTCGGTAGTTTTTCCAGTTGAATATGGTTTTATTCCTCAAACTTTGTATGCAGATGGAGATCCATTGGATATTATGGCTCTTAGCTTTGAACCCTTAGAAATAGGGTGTATAGCTAAGGTCAAAGTAATTGGATGTTTAATAATAGAAGATGAAGAAGGGTTAGATCCAAAAATTCTCTCTGTTTTAGTAGATGATGCGAGATTTAGTGGCTATGAAGATATTTTTGATGTCCATGACCATGAACTAAAAGAAATCCAAGAGTTTTTTGAAACCTATAAACGATTAGAGCCCCATAAATGGACAAGAGTTAAAGAATGGAAAAATTCAAGTGAAGCCAAAGAAATAGTTGACAAAGCAATGAAAAATTATAAGAAAAAAGAAATGGTTTTATAATTTAAAATTCTTTATTCTCGAATGTTTTAATTTTGCTCAGAAAAAATCTGTGGAAAATCGATTTATTTAGCAATAAAAATTAGGATTCTTGATATTTCAATGTTTCATAATTCTGGAATAGAGTTATATAGTATAAAGATAGGCTAATCACTACTGGGAACATATAACCAAAAGAAGTTGAATTATTGTTGAATTGTGCTGAATGCGGTAAAGAAATTATCGATGAAGATAGTAGCTTTTGTGCTTATTGTGGAAATCCTTTTGATTCAAAAAAGAATAAAACAGAACTACTGGGTGAGGGGGCTATTTTGCTTATTATTGCAGCTACCTTTACACTAACAATTGGTATTATTGGTTTAATGAATTACCAGGCAACTGTAGCTTATATTGCTTCGGTTGGTGGTGACATCGCTCCTTATTTGGGATTTTTACTTTTTGGATTTATTGATATTATTATGTTCATTCCCGGATTGTTAGGAGGTTTATCTGCTCTATTTAAAAGACGATTCAAGTTTTCATTTATTGCCGCAATTTTAGTATTATGTTCATCATTGGCTACTTTTATTATAATCCAGTATTATGCTTACGGCTATGCAGATATTGTTTTATTCAGTGAAATTCCAATATTAGTATTTTCAATCTTGAGCATCTTCTTAATTAATAAATCAAAAACAGAATTTAACTAATGATCTAAGCTAATAGTTTGGTTAAACTTTAAGGATAGATTACTTACCTCTTTTTTCTAATAAAACAAAAAACATCTAACTTCCGAAAAACTCTTTAATACCCGCACACTCCAATCGAGAATACAATAATGTTTATCTTGAGGCTGTATTGAAAGAATGCCTAAAAAGAAAAAGAAAAGCTGGAAAGAACGACAACGCGACAGACAATTAAAGGAACAAAATGCACAACAATCATATCAGCTAAAAAGAGAACAAGCCAAAAAAAACAAACCTCGAAAATGGCCTAAAGGCAAAATAGTTGTTGGTATCATAATTCTATTTATTGTGTTAGGATCTTATTTGATAATTCAAAATCCTGATACACCATTTACAACAATGTATATCAGATCTGATGGATCAATTGACCCAAATACCGCACCTATTATAGAACTTGCGGAAAACAATTATGCGCTTACAGATGATATTTATGGATCGATTGTTATTGAAAAAGATAACATAGTTCTTGATGGCGCAAACCATCTTCTTAATGGAAATAAGAAGGATGTTTCAAAAGGAATAGAACTAAATGAAAAAAGTTATGTGACAATAAAAAATTTGGAAATAACTAACTTTGGTTCAGGTATTCACGTTTTCTTGTCATCAAATAATATAATTTCCCAGAATACTCTTTCAAACAATAATAATAACATCTTGCTGGATTATTCCTCAAACAACGAAATTGTTAAAAATAACATTAGCACACAATATGGTCTTACTCTTGCTTCTTCTTCGGATAATAGAATTTCTGAAAATATAATTGAGAATTGTGAGGGCGGAATTGGTATTTCTTACTCATCAAATAATATCATAGCTGAAAACCAATTATCTAATAGTCTATCTGGTATTGGATTAGCCTCCTACTCTTCGAATAATAGTGTTTCTGGAAACATTATTTCGAATTGTGAAGGAGGCATTGCTCTCTCATCTTCATCTGAGAATCTTATTCTTGAAAATGAATTAGCAAACGGACTTGGTGGTATAGGTCTTTCCTCTTTTTCCATGAATAATAGTATTTTTAGAAATCAAATAGAGTATGTTGACGAGGGAATTATATTAAATGAAAGTCCTTCTAATCTGATTACCGGGAACTTAGTTTCTAATTGTGCTGCAGGGATAAGTCTCTCTTATTCTCTTAATAATACAATCAACGAAAATGATGTGATGCATAGTCAACAGTATGGTATTAGCTTGAGCTTTTCTGAAGGTAATTATGTTTTCCATAATGTGTTTTACAATAATAATAATCAAGTGTATTCCTATGATTCTGTAAGTTATTGGGATAATGGCTTTCCAAGCGGAGGCAACTATTGGAGCGATTACGAAGAAAAATATCCAATGGCCGAGGAAATAGAGTCTTCAGGAATATGGAATGAACCTTATCAAATTATTGAATCTGAACACGATAACTTTCCCTTAAAAAATCAATAAGATTTACATTTAAATTTAATTCTATTAAGTAATAATTTTCGATTTTATGTGATTTTTTATTATCGTAAAAGAGTCTGGATTCAAGTTAATTTTATTTCGGGATTAAACTCTCATATTCTTTTTCTGAAAGCCAGCCTTCATTTTTTAAAAGTGCTAGACCTTTTGATATTTGAGTATTTATTGAACTTTTATCTAGTAGGTTGAATTTTTCTCCAATCTCTTTTATCTCTACTTGGAACATATGATTTTGCTGGATTAAGATATATAATTCATCCACAAGAGACGCCATAGTATGAAAACGGTTACTTAGAACCTGTTTAATTTTTGATCTGCCAAAAGATTTTAGTTTTGTTGTAAGACACACAGTATTAACAATTGATGGAGACATAATGCTATAACGTTTCTTGGATTTTATTTGATAACAAATTAAATAAAATGAAACATAAAATAAAGTAGATTTTCTAAGTTCAGGATTTTCTTTTATGCCTAAATTAGCAAACTCGTTTAGATCCGTTTCTTCAATTTTGGTGAATCTGCCAAGTTGATCAATAATTATCTTGCTATTTTTTTTGAGTTTTTCTATCTCTTGTTCATAACCTAAAACTTTAGCTTCACACGATGCTTCTAAATCTCGAAGGTTTTTTTGCAAGTCTTTGATTTTTGATTCTAATTCAGATTTCAATCTGAAAATTGCAAGGGTTTTGCGCTCTTTTAAGATTTCAAGGTTTTTTTCCGTCTCTCTTAGTTTTTTTGAGATTTCAGAAACTATTTTTTTTGTTCTTTTGCTTCTTTCTTTCCATTTTTGTTCACCAGTTTTATCATTTTTTTCAGCGCATCTCAGAGCTTCGAATTTACAATTTCCTATTTTTGTTTCATCTGTTTTTTTTGATTTCTCAAGTTTGATTTTTTCTTTATAAAGAGGAAGTTCTTGTCTCTGGAAAGATTTTGTTGTCTTGACTATCTGATAATCATAATCTTTTTTTAAGTGGACAATTTGGGGTTTTACTATTTCTTCTTCTTTTTTAATACTCTCTTTGAATTTGTACTTTGTTTCTCCTGTAATGCTTCTTAAATAATCAACATGTTGACTGTTTATTTTCTTAATTAATTTCATGCATCGGTACAATCTGTCTTTGTTTTCTTTAATAGAAGTATGAATGGTTTTAAGCTCTTCTAATCCAGATGAGATATCTGTATTTTCGATGATTTGAGACAATAATCCTATTTCATATGGTTCTTCTTCGATTTCTTTTGCTTCATTATAGTAAGAATCAAATTCTGTTAAAAAATCTGAATCACTTATTAAACCTTTGATTATGGTTTCTTCCTCTTCAATTGGTATTTCGAAGTAATTGAGGTGATCTGAAAGAAAAGCTAAGTGTGTTTCATATGTTTTTGAACTTCTTTTTAGATTCTCAATAAAAAGTTTTACATTAGGAATCTTAGCATAAGCCACTTTATGATTGAATCTATTTAACCCATCGAAAAGTAACGGTTTTTTAAATAGTGGGATTAACCATAGAGGATATCCTATTTTTGAGATAAAGGAAATTTTTTCCTCTTGACGTTTTGAGAGCAATCCACCTCCCTTCTCTCTTCTGAGCTCCGCAAGGGCGTAAATTGTTGCTATTTCCATCTCAGAAGTGAAGGGATCCGTGCGATTTTCCGATAAAACTGAGAAAGGTAAAATTGCTTTAGCTGCTGACAGAGTTAGATTTGACATTGCGTCCCTTAGTATACCTGACGAGTAGAGTTTTTAAAATTTTTTATTAAATTCGATTCCTATTTTAGAAACTCTGAAATCTTCTTTTGGTAAAGAGACCTCTTAAGTAGCTCGCCTTGAATGATCCATTGTGTTATTGGAATTTCTAATTTGTTTCTGACGAATTTTAAACAATCATTTAAAGATTTGAATAGCTGAGGTTTTTGTTTCATGGCATTTCTGACATTTTCTCTTACCTGCCATACGCCAATAGGCATTATGTATCCAGGATGGATTTCACGTAAAACGATAGCTGTTGCTTGCCTTTTTTCTTTAATAAGTTGTTCACACACAGCTAATCGAGCAGAATAATAGCATCCACCAATTTTTGCATATTTTGATCTTCCATTATAGTTTTCATAATCGGAAAAGATCACTGTTTTTTCTCCATTCTGGTTCCAGACTGTACCTGGATACCAGGCTTCCATTGATTCATAACTCCAAGCTGATGGAAGCATCAAAATCTGAAAAATATTATCCAAATATGTTGACTCATAAATTCTAAATTCGTTAATTATCGGATACCTCTTAACACGATCTACAAGATTTTTTGAAATAATATCATCAACAGCTGTTATGCTCCAACGAGTAGGAACAAGGCGCCTATTTTTCTTGATACCAAATGCTCCAACACTAAATGCCTTTTGAATCTTGGTTACATTTACACCATTCGAGTAGAGATCTAAAACAGCTTGAGCGGATTTGAGATCTGTGTCATAATATGCTTTCTCTAATCTGTTGTCAAAACGGGTATTGCCAACATGGAACTTTTTAATGACCGCTGATGGTCCAAAAGGTTGAACATTGCTATCTAAAAATATTGAACCTTTTGGTTTTTTAGAAAATTTTAATTCTGTTTCTACACTTTTGTCGGCAAGAGCCAATTCAAGTGTTTTTTCGAAAATTTTTCCAGCTTCAGTGAATTTATTTACGTGAATTCGTTTTTTCCCGCGAACTAGAAGGGAACGAAATCCTACTATCTGATCTATTGGTCTCCCAAACCATTTTTCTGGCAAATCATAGATACTTGTATCTTCATGAATTGGTGGAACAAGGGGTCCAGCATAAACATTGGGATACCCAATTCTGCCTATAAAAATACTGGGAGGTGAAACTCCTGAAATTTCTTTGCTTGAAATTAATGGGATAGTTTTCAGAAAATAATTAACTCTCAATAGTAAGGGGCATCGAGTTTTTCCACAAAGATATCTTGAACCCTTGCATTTAATGCATAATCCATTCTTTGAGACTTTTGTTTTTATTTGATTTTCTTCAAGACCAAAATTCTTACGACTTCTAACATATTCTGAAACCCAATTATTAGATGATTTTGATTTGACAGTTCGAGATAATAAAGTCATATTTGTGTGTGATGATGATTGAAATGGTTTTTATGTTTTCTGTATTCTAACAATTAAAACTTAAAATATTCCATAAAGACAAATAAAGATAGTTTATTCAAAAATCTATCAAATCTAAACTGCTAAAACTAACTGGCGCCTTGGCCGGGATTCGAACCCGGGTCTAGCGGGCGACAGCCGCTTATACTAGACCGAACTATACTACCTGGGCTACAAAAGCCAAAGGCGCGAGATGGATAATGCGATTTTTGATTATTTAAGCTTATCTTGATACTTCACAACTGAAATAGAGTAATTAACTTGTTCGAGTTGTTACTTTTAATTTGACTCATTTCTGGGAACAACCCATTTTCAATTTGTAAGAACGTACAAGCTTCAAAGTACTTTTCTT
>JAOZGY010000068.1 GCA_026015145.1 Candidatus Bathyarchaeota archaeon
AACAAAGCAAAATATCTTCTTAAATATTTCTTAGAAAATAAATTGATAAAATATGCGAATTTAAGAAATGATCCTACTTCTAATGTCTTATCAAATATGAGTCCTTATCTACATTTTGGGCAGATATCTCCGATACAAATAGCTCAAGAAGTTCTTTCTTCAGATAATCCTAGAGATTCCAAAGAGGTTTATCTTGAAGAACTAATTGTTAGAAGAGAATTAGCAATAAATTATGTTTTTTATAATGATAAATATGCTTCTTTTGAAGGTTTACCAAATTGGGTTAAGAATAGTTTATTGGAACACAGAGGTGATTTTAGAGAATATAATTATTCTCTCAAAGATCTAGAAGAAGCTAATACTCATGATCCATTTTGGAATGCTGCGCAAAATGAAATGAGGATAACAGGCAAAATGCATGGATATATGAGAATGTATTGGGGAAAAAAGATTCTAGAATGGACAAAAAATCCAAAAAAAGCCTTCGAAATCGCTCTTTTCTTAAACAACATCTATGAGCTAGATGGCAGAGACCCATGCGGATTCACTGGAGTAGCTTGGTGTTTTGGCAAACATGACCGACCTTGGAAAGAAAGAGCGATTTTTGGAAAAATTAGATACATGAATGATAAGGGATTACGTCGAAAATTCGACGCTGAAGGATATGTGAAAAAAATACACCATCTTAATGTTTAATCGGGAAACTCTATTTCCAATAATCCTTTTCTAAATCTTCATTTTTTAAATTATAAGGCTCAAATAATTCTTTAGGATATGGTTCAAGAAATGTCTGATTAGCTAAATAATCTTCTTTAAACCGAATAATCCAAGATCTTAACAAGCTTAAAGGTGTACTTAAAGGTAATTTATTGTTATTGTACTTATTTACTACTTCTGCAAAGAAATTTTTTTCTTCTTTTGAAAGTTTTCTTGAAAAATATCCAGCTGCTTTTATTAGTACATTTGAATTTGACCCACGTCTTGGAGGGCGAACAAATGTTTTCCATAAATTATTTTTATAAGAATCAATAGTGGATTTGAAATCTTGTTTATCTTGATTCGCAACAATTCTTCCCATAATATAAAGATATTTTTGGCTATAAGCAGTGAATAAAAGTTTATTTCGAGATTGAAAAGCTATAAGTTCTTTTGGCGAACTTGAATTTTCAACGTTCCTAAAATCTGTTAAGATATAAAGTTTAGTTAGAAAATGTTCTCTTATTCTTAGGTTTATTAGTCTTTTTTCATCTTCAATTGCTAAATGGGGGAACTTCATTAAGACTTCATTTCCAAAAAAACCTGGACCCTTTCCTATAGCTCCAACTTTTTCTGTACTTGGATAAATTTTTGCGTCTTTATATCCACTACTCGGAGATTTACTTTTTAGAATAAATCCGTCAACTTCAGATAAAGAATTTAAATATTTAGCTGAAAATTTTTTTATTTTATCTGTTAAATCAAGACCACTTGCAGTTTGAATAAGCTTTAATTCATTATTTTTTTTTACAATTCTAAGTGTTTCTCTTGGAACTCCTAATCCTATTTCTACCTCAGGGCAAACTGGCAAAAAATTAACATATTTTTTCATTATTCGAACGAAATCGCTTGCAACTTTCTGAGCATTCCATCTTACTGGTTCAAATTCTATGCATTTGCTAATAACAACAATAGGTTTTGGAAATTTCTTCATAAGAATTACTATCTCCTTTGTGTATTTAAGAACTTAAAAAAACTAACTATTATTTTAAGAAAAATATTAAAATTCAAAGTAGAAGAAACTAAAACACTAAAAGATTAATTATTCAATAGCTACGGCTTCAAGCAATTGGAGAGTAGCATTAAAGATTTGGTTTTGTTGTTGTTCTCTAGTTATTGTTGCTGCATTATCGCCTCCTTGGTCACCATAGAATCCAAACTGAGCATGATTCCCACCCGCTATCTCAATTCGCGTTGTGGAACTTGGAAGAAGCTTTAGCGAATTTTCTATTTGAGAGTCACTAACAAGTCCATCATTGGTACCGTGTATTGTTGTCACCAACAAATTATCTTTTGATAAATCAGTTCCCGAAGCTGGATAAGCCGCCCACAACACCAGTCCTTTGACTTTATAAGGGTTTTCATGAGCAAATTGAGCTGCCATTGTCCCACCTAGAGAATGCCCACTGATAACCCAAGAACTAATCTGCGAATAGGACTTAATTACATCACTAGCTATGTTAACACCAAAAACAGCCAAGTTAAGAGGCATCCTCACAATCACTACCAGGTATCCTTTCGCAGCAATTCTATGCGCCATGGGAGCATAAGACCTGTAATCAACCCTTCCTCCAGGATAAATAATGAAACCAACGCTTTTATTAGAAATTGATGGCTGAAAAACGAGCCAATCTGTAATTGATACAATGACTTCTGAATCAGTTTCTAAAGCATCATAGGCTTCCAGCATTGGTGCAGGTGGAGTTTCTGCCCAAACCACAAAACCAACTAAAATAATTATGACTGCGAGGAGAACACCAATTATTATTTTGAACCTTAGCTTCAAAGTAATTCCCATTACTCATTTTTCTCATATCAAAGATATCAAACTTCGCTTTTATTGAGCAATTTTTTATTAACAGATCCCCCACTTCAGTTTGATATACTAGTGCAGAAAATAACTTTTTTTTGTTTAATTAATAAAATTTTTTAAAATATGATAAATATGATTCAAAATAATATTTTAATATGAGAAAAAAGTACACTTTACTAGTGTTTTAGAAAACTTTTTTAAGCTAAAATAATTTTTATTTCTGCTGGTTATTAACTTGAAAAAGAAAATAACAATAGGTCTTTTACTACTGACTTTGATTTTAGGTGTTTATTCTCCATTAATTCAAGCGCAACCAACTCTAAATATAGTTGAAACAGCTGATGCTGATGGTTCGTTTACGACTTTGCTTGCTGCTTTGGATGCTGCTGACCTGACAAGTGCATTAGAAGGAGAAGGTCCGTTTACTGTGTTTGCTCCTACGGATGACGCGTTTGCGGCATTAGAACCTGCGTTTCTTGACTATTTGCTTGCAAACCCGGATGTGCTTTCGGAAGTTTTGCTCTATCACGTAGTGTCTGGAGCAGTGAATTCGAGTGTTGTTGTTGGCTTAACTGAAGTTGAGAC
>JAOZGY010000069.1 GCA_026015145.1 Candidatus Bathyarchaeota archaeon
TGACAAATTTGTGATTGGAAGGCAAGGAGATGAAGTATCATTATTGTTCCCTGTCTCAGGTTTAGCTCCTATAGCGGAAGGAATGGAAAGAGACTATTTCGTTTTCGTTGCTCTTTGGTTTAAAGATAAAACAGGTAATTGGGGATATGGATTTGATTTCACTGTTGATCCTCTGCCCTTCATGGAAATGAGTGGATTCCCATATCCTTTAGATACAGAAAGCTACCCATATGATCAAGAGCACGTGCAATATCTTCAGGAGTACAATACACGAGAAATAACAAAATAATTTTTTAAACCAGGCTTGTGTACCAAATTCCGGATTTATTCTTATTAAAACGTGTTAATCTTAGTGTTATTTACTTATTTTATATTGTGATATTATTCTGCGATTATTTGCACGATCAATTTTCTTCTTCTACTTCGGGCATCTAATTCTAAGAACACTATTTGTTGCCAAGTTCCTAAGGTTAGAGTTCCATCAACAAATGGCACAGTTAAACTTGGTCCAATTAGCGCTGCTCTTACATGAGAGTGCCCATTTCCATCGTGCCACCTTTTTTCGTGTTCATAAAGTAAACTCTTTGGAGCTATTTTTTCAAGAATATTTGGCAAATCTATTAGAAGTCCTGGTTCATATTCTATTGTAGTTAATGCTCCTGTGGACCCGGGAACGAAAATAGTTACAATTCCATTATCTAATTTTGTTGTATTTACAGTTTCAATAATATCATCTGTTATATCTAGAATATCGTTTTCTCCTTTGGTTTGAAAAGATAAAGTTTTTGTTATAATGGTCAAATTCTTATCACTACTATTTTTTATCATTTAGAAAATAATTAAATTATTTTTTTCCATATTTTCCAAAGAGTACTATACCTATTATTATAATAACTATGCTAACTACCGAAAGAATGATAAGATTCGTGAAGATTCTTTGGTCCATCCAGTTTCCCTCAAAAATTAGTCTTAGGCTATCAAGTAAATAGTAGCTTGGCATAAACGTAGCAATTTGTCTTGTAGTTTCTGTTATTGGAATGAAAGTTCCAAAGAACATTTGGGGAAGAATGAAAATAAAAGAAATACCAGTTGCCGCTTCAGGTGTTTTTGAAATTGTTGCAGTAATTAACCCTAATCCAACTGAGCTTAGTGAAAATATGGCAGTAATAGGCAAAGCTAGAAATACTCCTTCTATGCCCCCAACTGGTCTAAAACCTAAGATGAAAGCCAATGCAACTACAATTATAACTTGAATAACTGCAATCAGCAATTGTGTTATAATTCGACTTCCCATGAATTCACTAGAAGTCATGGGTGTTGTACTCAATCTTTTCAATAATCCCTCCTGTCTTTCCGCCGAAAAAGATTGAGCAACAGTCATAATTATAAAAATCACGGCGTAAACGATCAAACCTGGGACAACAAAAGATAAATCCATTCCTAATTCAGGATCTGAAAAAGCAAAAAGGAAAACAATCGTGAGAACTGCTGGAAAAAGCAAATTTAAAAACAGAATTGCTGGTTGACGAATTAACTTCTTAAATTCCAGCTTTATAAGAGCTTTTAAACTTTGCAGTTTCATTTTTATATTCCCTCCAAGATTCTTCTTCCAGTAATTTTTAAGAAGACTTCTTCAAGATTCTTTGTTTTGTATTTTCTCATTAATTCTTTTGGAGTTCCAAGAGCTATTAGTTTGCCATAATCGATGATTCCAACTCTATCACTAAGAGCTTCAGCCTCTTCAATGTAATGAGTTGTGAGAATAATCGTTTTGTCTTTTTTCTTAAGTGACCGAATAAACTCCCATGTTGCTCTGCGAGCTCTAGGATCCAATCCAACGGTAGGTTCGTCGAGAAAAGCGATTTGAGGATCATTAATTAGTGCTATAATTAGGTTGAGTTTTCGGAGCATTCCTCCACTATATCCTTTTGCTTGTCTTTTGCTAGCTTCTACTAATTCAAGTTTTTCTAGAAGGATTTCAATTCTTTCTTCTAAATCTTTTTTTGCAATCGAATGCAGATTTCCAAAAAGTTCAATGTTTTCCCTACCAGTGAGAAAGTTAAAAACAGCGGCTTTTTGAGGACAAAGACCAATTAAACTTTTGATCTTCTGTTGATCTTTTGTTACATCAAATCCTCTTACTAGACCTGTCCCTTTTGTAGGTTCTAAAAGTCCAGATAAAATATTGATAGTTGTGGTTTTTCCTGCGCCATTAGGTCCTAAAAGACCAAAAAGTTCTCCTTGTTTTATTTCAAGATTTAATTCATCTACAGCTGTTATATCTTCGAACTTCTTTACTAAATTTCTTATCAAGATTGCAGAATTATCTTTTTTTTCTGTGGACATCGTTGTAAATATACACTCCAGCTATTTTTTTAAGTGAAATTTGCATCTATTTGAATGATTTCTTCTTATTAATTTTTCTCTGCTATTAATCAGGGATTATTTAATATCTTTAATAACATATCAGACATTGACTATAGTAATCAGCAACTTTGTTTTAGAACTAACATTGCTAAGGTTCTCTCTTTTACTTGTTCCGCTGTCTTACTGTTTGCTAGTTTCTCTGCTAATTTTAATGCAAATAGAATGGCTGTTGCGGGTCCTTGGCTAGTTATTATGTTTCCATCTTCTACAACCCATTTGTTTTGTGGGATTCCACCGCCTTTTTCAAGTTCAATTTCCATTCCCGGATAAATTGTACATTTTTTTCCCCTTAGAATTCCGGTCTCTGCTAGAACTGCTGGAGCAGCGCAAATCGCTGCAACTAACTTATTATTTTTGAAGGCTTCTTTAATTGTTGCTAAAACCTTTTTATTTTTTTTCAAATTTATATATCCGGGAGATCCACCTGGAAGAATTATTGCATCAAAAGAGTTCAAGTCAACCTCATCAATAAACACGTCAGGAATAATCTTCATAGCGTGAGCTCCTTCAACTTCATTGGGACTTAATCCCACAACTTTAACGTCAACATTACTTCTTCTAAGAACATCAATTATTGTTGTAGCTTCTATCTCCTCAAATCCTGGTGCTAGAAATACTAATACATTCTTCATTTTGTTTCACAAGTATTCAATAAAATAATTATTCTAATAACTTCTTTCTCTAAAAGATTATTGTTTTGTTTTCTCCAGCGATTTGCAATTGATTTGTTCAAATGATGTAATTATTAAGTTTGTCCACTTATTTTATAAGAATCAAATAAACATGCTTAGAGAAGGTTAAAGTCTTGAATTTAGGAAAAATCCAGCCCTATTTAAAAATTCTACGTTTTGACAGCTGGCAAGGTTGGATGTTTATTTTCTTGTTTGGAAGTGTTTTGTTTGATATTCCTCAATTAGATAAGCTAATGTTAGTTTTAATTTCTTTTTGTTTAGCTACAGGCGGAATTTTCATTTTAAATCAATACATCGATTATGAAGAGGATAAAAAAAATTACTTAAAAAAAGATCTACCAATTGCATCTGGAAATATTCCTCCAATCATTGGTTTAGAACTTTCTAGCGTATTTATTATTATTAGTTTAGTTGGAGCTTTTTTTGCGAGTTTTAGTCTTTTTTTTCTATTCTCTTTTTATGTGTTAATATGGATCGGGTATTCTACTCCCCCATTTTGTTTTAAACAAAGACCTCTTTTGGATATCATAGTTTGTGGATTTGGCTCAGGAGTTTTACCTTTTCTTATGGGCTTACAGACATCCGCTCAATTAACATTGGATTTGTCTTCACCTTGGATGCTTCGACGGTATCAAGATGCTTTTTTTGTAGCGATTCCACTTTTTCTAGTTCAAAGCGCTGGTCAATTGTTCCAAGTTGCAGGTGATTATGAAGCTGATTTAATTGCTAATATTGATACTTTTGCTGTTAAATATGGCAAAAAAAACTCGCTGATGCTAACAAGCATCTTTTTGTTTATTACAATAAACCTTCCAGTCATATACGAATTTTTTAATCTATCAATAGTACCCTACCTTTCATGGTATCTGTTTTTTTATGTCATTTCAGTACCCTTTTTGTTCTATTTGGTCTATAAATTGAATAAACCCTCTGAAAAAAAATTTAAGAAATTAAGAATTATGTCAAAACGGATTGGTGGAGTTATCTTGTTTGTAATATTTCTTTATGTTTTTGCTATCCGATTGATTCATAGTGGTCAATGACCGTCTTAAAATTTTAATTATGCATCTTTAAGATAAGAGGAAAACACTTTTTCTATTTTTTTTGTTCTTTTGGATATTATTTTCCTATTTTTAATGGTATGACTCTTTTTTTTGTTACATACCATATAATCCAAGTAATAATGAAAATTGGCAAGATATCTGCACCTGGCAAAAGTTCAATTATTGACACTAATCCTATCCAACGAAACATTACAAAACTAGCAACTATTCCTGCTAAATCAAGCAAATCTCCAAATAAAGGTAGCAATAGAATGGCCATTATATACTCACTAACATCAAGAAGAATACAAACACTAAGAAATAATAATTCGATATCAGTAAAAATAAAATATCTAGGATAAATTTTTTGTTGTTTTTTTTTCAAATTAATCCTCAACTTGT
>JAOZGY010000077.1 GCA_026015145.1 Candidatus Bathyarchaeota archaeon
ATCTCTACCATCATTTTTGCTGCTGGATGTTCAACATCTATTTCATCTAGAATTGCTGCACCATCATTGGTTATTGTTATGTCGCCTAAACCATCAATAAGCATTTTATCCATACCGCGTGGTCCAAGTGTTGTTTTTAATACCTCACCGATTACTTTAGCAGCTGTTATGTTATTTCTTTGCGCTTCTTTTCCTCTACTTCGAGTTGTTCCCTCTTTCAGAATTAATACTGGTTGTCCAGAACCTGTTGTTGTTAAATAGGCCATTTTTTATTTCACTTTTCCTTGTAGAATCTTATTCTAATCGGAAATATGCAAAAAACCAACGGGAATATAAACTTTTACCTTACAATTCCTGCATGTATACTTACATACAAGAGAAAACTATTTTAAAGAAATTGTCGCAATCAATTTCTCCATGGGTATAATTGAAATCATTTTACTTTCTGTTTTCGGTTTTGTTATTGGATTGCCTGCTTCTTTAGCTGGAGTAGGGGGGGGCTTCTTGATTATGCCTGTATTAATATTTTTTTTTGGTTTACCTGCACAAAATGCTGTGGCGGTAAGTCTAGCTGCGATTTGTGGCACAACAATTTCATCTTCAGTAGTATATTTGAAACAAAAAAGAGTGGATTTTTTCCTTGCTTTGCTTTATGATGTTTTCGATGTTCCGGGCGTAATTATCGGAGCCTATCTTGCTTCATTAATAACTTCAGACTTGCTCACTGGATTGGTTGGTGTCTTCATAATATCGTTATCTATTCTCCTTATGATTAGAAAGGACACTGTTGTTGTTGCACCTAAATACTCTACCACTAAAAGATCCAACCAAAATAAAGGATGGATCCGAAAAAAGATTGATTCTGATGGCAAGGCTTTTTCGTATAAAATAAAAAGGCCAGTACTGATTTTTCTGAGCAGTTTTGCTGGTGGACTTGTAACAGGATTTGCTGGTCTAGGAGGCGGAATAACTGACACTTCAACCATGATCCTCTTAGGCATTCCTACACACATTGCTGTTGCAAGCTCAGAATTTGCTATGGCCTTAACTAATGTAACTGGTTTAATAGCTCATGGCCTTTTAGATAATCTACTGATTGAATACGCGATTCCCCTTACATTGGGTACCATAGTTGGTGCTCAAGCAGGAGCATTTCTCAGCAAGTATGTCAAAGGAACAACAATAAGAAAAGTGTTGATAGTACTAGCTTTCATAGCTGGAATCAGGCTGTTAACTTTTGCTTTCATTTTTCCTTAGAAAATACCCGAATCCAAAGTAATGATTAGACTAAATGAAAATCAACATGTACACACGTTTGGGATTAGTTAAAATTTTAGTCCAAAACAGTTTAATTCTACAAGTTTTCTTGTAGTATTTTTAGTGTTAAAGTTGATTGTAAAAGTTCTTTTTTTTACAAGTCTAAGAGAGATAACTGGGAAGAAAGAGGAATCATTAGACTTTGCAGTTAAGAACAAAGTAACGATAAATAAGATTCTTAGGGTATTAAATGAGCGATATGGTACTCCCTTTGAAGAATATGTTTACGATCCCAAAACCCACAATGTTAGAGGCTTTCTTCAGTTTCTTATAAATGGAAAAAGTGTCTCATCAATTAATGTAATTGAAACAAAACTTAATGAAGGCGATGTTTTAGCTATTTTACCTCCTGTTGGAGGGGGCTAAATCATATTTTACCTCTTTTTATCTAGAATGCCCAAAACGGTGTTTTCTTTCGCATAAATTCTGCATATTCTTTGAGTAGTTCTTGTTCTTCATTTGTTAGTTTATCTAAATGTTTTGCTAGCAAAATCTTTGTGTCTTCTTCTGGAACTCGCACATAGAGGATGTCTTTTTCAAAAATATGTCTTCCAAAAATTGGCTTATCCAATGATATAGCTACCTCCATACCTTTTGTTGCTTCCGATACAGCTTTTCCTTTATCCTGTATTTGTTGTACATCTCCTAAAACTGCTCCATCTTCCATTCTTGTTAAAGAATATTTTTGTATGATCCGCCCTTCCAGAATTTCAACACCAAAAATTGCTGGTTTAGCACGTCTAAAAACATAACCCGGCAGTACCATGATTTTTCCGGGTTTCGTTAGTTTTCCAAATTCTTGCTGACTTCTTGATTCTCTCTTGGATCTTAGCCAATCTAGATAATTATCTATCAAATTATAGATTATTGGTTCTCTAAAGATCTTGACACCAATATTTGTAGCGTTTTCTTCTGCGTCAGGTAGAACTTTTACATTAAACGCCAAAACGACTCCCAGCAATGGATCATGTGTTTTAACTACTGAAGCTTCAGTTACATCGCGCTTTGAAACATCTCCAACATCTGCTATTTTTATTTGCACATCATTTTGTTTTAGAATTTCAGAGATAGCTTCTAGTGAACCTAATGTGTCTGTTTTTAAGACTATTCCTTTAGTTTCTGTAGCTATTCTGATTTTCCCAATTTCTTCAGTTACTTGTTTTGTATATTTTTCTGGTTTTTCTCCTAAAGGAACAGCGTATAATGGTGCTCCCGCAAGGGCGCCTTCCAAACCAGAGGCTACTATTTTTACTCCAGAAGCAGCATAAACATAGTCTACAGATGAGAACTTATCTCTGGGATCTCTTATTTCATCTAAAGGTTTAGGAACAAGTATGGCTCTGATATGAGTTACTATTGGTTTATCTTTTCCGCCAATGACAATAAGCTCGTCTTTTTTTAAGGTCCCATCATAAATTATTGTATTGAGAGTCAAGCCCAATCCGGCTTCTTCTTTGATCTCAAGAACTGAGCCTTTAGCAGGTCCTTTTGTGGTTTTTAATCTTTTCTTGAGATAAATTTGAGCAAGACCAACCAGAACCATGAGTAGTTCATTTAAGCCCTCACCTGTTTTAGCACTTGTTGGTATCAATGCAATTGTTGATGCAAAATCTTTGATCCTATCAAATCTATCTGTGCTATATCCGTGACGAGAGAAAGTGCCCATGATCTCGTAAAGTCTATTATCGAGCGCTTCTCGAACATAAGTCCCTTGGTTTGGATAAGATTTACTAAAAGGTGAGGACGATTGAGCTTTCCAACCTGGAATCCGATCAATCTTATTTATGGCAACTATGAAAGGCGTTTTGCGTGCCTTTAGAATTTCTATACACTCTAGAGTTTGAGCTTCAAATCCTTTTAAGATGTCAATAACTAAAATTGCGATATCAGCAACGCTGCCTCCTCTTCGTCTTAAGTTGGTAAAAGCTTCATGACCTGGAGTATCAACAATCAATAGACCTGGAATTTGAATTTCCCCTTTAAGAGAAGAAAGTAATGGACCTATCAGTTTTTTTAGAGTTTCAACTGGAAAGAAACTTGCACCAATATGCTGTGTAATTCCTCCCGCTTCTCTTGCTTGCACAGTAGTTTTTCTGATTCTATCTAAGAGTAGAGTCTTTCCTGTATCTACATGACCAAGTACGCACACTATAGGCTGGCGGATAGGCATCTGAACTACATCCCACTTTCTTATATTGCATAATCTTGACTATCCCAAAATAATACTAACTCAGTTTATAAACACTAAGTCGTCATTTGAAAAAATAGTGGTTAATTCCCTATTCTTTTGGTTTTACAAATATCATAAACAAACCTAGAATCAAGACTATGAATCCTAAAAAACCAAATAATCCCGTAAAAACTCCTAAAGCATTAGTACTTGTGAATGTAAAATAGAGGAATGACCCTCCAATTATTAAAATTAATACTCCAAAAAGTTTCCCTGACATCGAAAGCCAGAAAGATTCTTCTTCACTCATACCAATTCCTTCCAATAATTGCAACGTATTTCTTAAATTAAATAAGACGAGTTATTTTAAATTTCTCTCATTAACTGGTTTGTTTAAGTTTTGTTGGTAGATATTCATCCACAATGTATGTTAAACCATAACGACTAAAAGCCTCTTGTTCTGCTTTTCGTTTTATCTTAAGGAAAGTTTTGATTTCTTTTCGCCAAAGAGGATCTCCTTGATATCTTGGGTCTCTTTGTAGTTCGTGCAACCTTTTTATATCAACTTCATCAAGGGGATCTGATGGTAGTTTGTATTTTACTATATCTGATGCCCAAACACCACTCCACTTCGCATCTGGAGTATTTAGGTTTCTAAGATGAGCAGCGTTTGCTGATCCAGATATTATTACCATTGCTATGTGCATTCCCCAAGGATCACCATCAGTAAAAATGTATACGGGAATTTTCAGTTCATCATGGAGTCTTCTAAGGAAGTATCTTGTTTGTCTGGGTGCTTGACCAGCTGTTAATACTAAAATCGAGTTATGTTTTGAATGGACCTTTTCTTCGATAAATCTAGTGAATAATCCACCCTTTTCTATGGCAATAACTTTATTTGCTGATGTTTTGACAAACTCAGAGGAAGTTAGAGCTGGACCAATTAATACTCCATCTGGATGAGATGATAGATTTAGTGTTTTACCTTCATATCCAGGTACTGTATAACCAATAGTAAGATCACCAAAAACTGCTGAGCGTTCTTCTGGAAATATGTGAAAATCTTCTCTTGAATGTCCTGTTGCAGTTTCTAGATCTGTAATTATATTATTTGATTCCTGTTGATTCTTGAAAGTCATGTTATAGGCTTGAGCTGAATAATAAACATCTCTTAAAGTTGAGGTTTTTCGATGAAAAGTAAGTTCGTTTGAGAATAGAGCAGCCCAGGCTAATTGTGTGAAAGGTTTTACATGTCGAATATTTCTTGCACTTCTGGTTACTGTTTTTTCACCCAAAATATACTGACGAAGATTAGGATCGTAGTTTATATTCTCTGTTGAACGGCTTGGCATACTTATTGTTGGAAAAACTCCACTATCTAATTGATCATAAATCTGTGTGCCTAACTTCTTCAGGCTACCCATTATTTCAGTTTTCTTTTTAGTAATTTTGCTTTTATTCTTCTTTGCCATACTTTCTTACACTCGCTATTAATTTCTTAATATCAGGGCGTTTTTCCTTTCCTGCAAGACTGGTTGAAAACTCAGCTATTCTTGGTAAGTATTTAGCAAAAATGCTTATGCGTTTTCTTTCTCGATTAACATGTTCACGTTTAGACATGAAATGTTGGATTTTTCTACTGATTTCTCTTAGTGCGTTTGCTACTTCTCGTCTGACTTCTGGTCTATCAGAAATAAACTCTTTTCCAACGGTTTTATAGGGCACTTTAGTACTGCAGATGTGAACCACTATTGCAATTGGCATATCTGGAGAAACCTTGTATCGGCGCCAGTTAATAGCATTTATAACCTTGTATGATACATCACTTGCTTCATCATAGAGCAGTGGAATTTTGTTTGCAAACCGGTAGATCTGAAAAGAGTTTCGTCTGGGAATTTCTCCTCCATAAGCAATTCCCATTTCAATAATGAAAGGATGACCAGCATAAGTTGAAGGTTTACGTTGATTAACTACTATATATTCTGGCTTTAATTCCTTCATTATACCTGCTTTTAAAAGATCTTGACCTAAAGGGGATAGGCAACTAGCATCAGGTGGTCGAAATTCTTTAAACTTCTTTAGATTCTGCACAAGAATTACGATTTCTTCATGGGAAAGTTTCTTGGGTCTTTTACTTGGACTTAAACCGCTAAATTCGAGGAATTTCTTTGCTGTTATATCTCCCACTCTATGAAAATGGTTTTTTAGAAATTCAAGCAAGTTTTTTTGTTTAGTAACATAGATTAGTCTTTGAAGAAGCTCAACATCAACACCATAGGGGTGAGGCAATGTTTCTTTTGGGGGTTCCGGCATTTCTGTTGTAACCCTATTAAATCTGTATAATCTTCCTTTAGGATCAACAAAAGTGAGATTTGCATAGGGATTAACCATAGCTGTTTGTTTGAAATACTCCAAAATTTTAGGCATGGCCCTTAAATAATCACCCTCAATGTAGAATTCGACTATAGTTCCACGCCATTTTTCTTTATTTATGAATACTTTCCTATCCATTATTATGGGTCGGTTTCGCTGGATGTCGATCATTAATTTGAATGAATAAATCTTTGCCTGGCCGGTACTTGAGATAATTGTAGCTGGTTTATGTGTCATTATTTGTCCATATAGAACAGCCATTTTTCCTCCTAAACCAAAAGTCCCTCTCATTTGCTTTAGTTTATATTTTGAACCATACAACACCTGCCCAAAAGCTGATGGAATAAATCTTGGTTGTATTCCACTACCATTATCCTCTACTCTTAATCTGTAAACTTGTGCATCCTTACTCTCTTTGCCTTCAGAAGAAAGTCTTACGTAAATGTCTGGAGATATCTTTAGACTTTCAGCTGCATCTAAAGAATTTTCTACAAGTTCTCTTATTGCAGCGAAAATAGCTCTTGATGGATTAGTAAAACCTGCAATGTCGCGATTTCGGTAGAAGAAATCAGATGCACTTATTTCTTGGAAAGATGCTTGCGACATTTAACCTCCACCAATACTAAACTCTCTCATTTTTAATTTGCCTACGATATGTTTTCGGTCATTTTTTAAGTTAACTACGCTTTTAAAGGATTTTTTCTTTTTTTTCTGCCAAAAGCTCTTTGTTTTCCGGCTTTTTTCAGCTAATTTTAGCTTTTATATCTATTTTTCATTTAAGCTTGTATAATAGTACTCTCCAATTTCTTTTTGAAAATTATCCATTTTTGAGTTTTCTTTGTTAACTCTGGGACGTCGAGTAGTCGCATCTCTACGAAAAGTTATGTTCATGTCTTTTAAGAAACTATTCATTCCTGCTCTTAAGGTGCAAGGAGGATTAGCTATTCCTTTTTTGCCAGGATTACCATTAAATACCATGAGTCGATCTGCTATGAAGTCTTGGGTAACAACATCATGTTCAACAACAAAAGCAGGTATATTGTGCGCTTCAACTACTCTTCTTATTGTTTTTGCCATGTTTAATCTCTCTTCAACATCCAGGTAAGCACTTGGTTCGTCAAGTAAGAATAGATCTGCTTTACGTGATAAGCAAGCAGCTATAGCAACTTTTTGCAGCTCTCCTCCACTAAGTTCTTGGACTCCTCTTTCGAAAAGCAAATTTATTCTTAGCGGTTGAATTATTTCTGTCCTGTACCAACTTGATGTAAAAGTTTTTTTGGCTAAATTCTTAAGAAGTTCCTGCACTGTTCCCTCATAATCCGCTGCGATGTACTGGGGCTTATAACTTACATTCAATTCGGGAAATTTTTGCTTATTTTTTATTTTTTCCAGTCCAGCTAAGATCTTAATGAATGTTGTTTTTCCAATTCCGTTTGGTCCAAGGATTCCAATTATCTCTCCTCGTTTTATTTCTCCTGATTTAGCGACTAGTTCAAATCCTTTGAAGTTCTTTTCAAAATTTTCCCATTTTAGGGTCGAGTCTTCGACGCTCTTTGATGTGGAAGGCGGTTTGGGGTGAAAGATTATTGGTTCTTTTCTAAAAAGGATATTTTCGTCAGGGATATAACCCTGCAAATATATGTTAATTCCAGTTCTTACTCCATGAACATGTGAAACAACCCCATAGACACTCGACTCACCGTAAAAAACACATATTTGATCTGATAGATAATCAATAATCGCCAAGTCATGTTCAGCAATTATTATTATTTTTTTTTCCTCTTTTAGAGTCCGTATAGCCTTAGCTACTTGTAATCTTTGTTTAACATCTAGGTAGCTTGAAGGTTCATCAAAAAGGTATACGTCCGCGTCTCGGCTTAATGCTGCAGCCACAGCTACTCTTTGTAACTCTCCTCCACTAAGAACACTCAGTGAACGTGTCCAAATTTTTTCAAGTTCAAGATCTTTTTTAAGATTTTCTATGATATTTCTTTCGTCTGTTTTTTCTAACAAATCTTTGACTTTTCCAGAAATAGCTTGAGGTATTTTGTCGACATATTGAGGTTTATGAGTTATTTTGAGGTTTTTTTCACTCATTTTTAGGAAGTAATCTTGGAGAGTTGATCCACGATAATGCCTAATAATTTGGTTCCATTCTGGAGCTTTTTCATAATATCCAAGATTTGGTTTTATCTCGCCAGATAGCACTTTTAATGTTGTTGTTTTTCCTATACCATTTTTCCCTAGTAGACCTAATACAATTCCAGGAGAAGGGGTAGGCAATCTAAAAAGTTTAAATTTGTTCTGTCCAAAGCGATAACTGCAATCTTTGTCGAGTTCATCTGGAAGATTTACTATTGAAATTGCCTCAAAAGGACATTTCTTAACACATATTCCACAACCACTGCATAATATCTCTGATATAACTGCTTTATCATCTTCTATTCTTATGGCTTCTAATCTACTTCGCACCATAGGACAGAATTTAATACATATCTGACCACACTTTTTCACTTTGCATTTGTCAGAATCTAATACTGCAACTCGGGTCATTGTAAACTCATTAATGAAGTTAAATTCTGAGTTATAAATATGGATATCTGAAAAAAACTTGTAAACCCATTAATAAAATACAATTGAATGTAAACAGAAAAAACATGTTTTAATTTAGAAATTACCATTCATCTTCTTCCCAATCCTCATCTTCCTCATCTTTCCACTCTTCTTCCTCGATCATTCATTTCACCTCCATGAATTCTTCAAAGGTTTTGGGCTTAATTGGGGTTGAGTTAATCATCATTTTGATCCATCAAATTCTATTAATTAGTCTATATTGAAACATTGATTTTTGTGCTATTCCTGTATAAAAAGAATTGGTTTTTATTAGTAAAATTACCGATCTAACTGTTGAAAATAATGACTATTTTATCAAGTTATAGCATGCAAATTTAGTTTGTTTTTTTGTGTAAGCTACTTTTTCTGAATTGTTTTATTCCGGATTTGGAATAAATTACCCAGAAAAATAACATAATGATTAAATTTGTTTGTACTATTTTACATCTTGGGATGATGTGAGGCGACGGCTTTGAGCTTTTAGCTGTGAGAAAAGCCAGAAATCTTCGCTGACCTTAACTATTTTTTGCGCGGATTATTAGTTAATACTTTAGTTTTTTTTATTAAGAAAACAGAAATATGTTTGCTGTGATAATTGTTACGAGGGTTTTGCAATTTGGTTGGTGATTTTAATCTTTTAATAACTACTCTTCGGGGTCTAGAGAGACAATTATGCTCTGAGATGAAATACCTTTTGACAGATGAATTGGGTGATCCTGAACCAATTATTAATAAATCTGGAATAAGAGGTTTAATAGTTGCTAAGGTGTCCCTCGATCCCTTTGAGGTAATAAAAAGGTTTAGAGCTATAATACATGAATTCCCTTACAAGTTTCGTTATGCTTTGAGAGTTATTCCTATTCAAAGAGTTATTGCTACTGATCTAGATGAAATAAGACAAGCTTCAATTCAGCTCTCTAAATCAATTCCAGAAGAAAATACTTTTAGGGTTACTGTGGAAAAACGTTTAACTTCGTTGCATTCTGCAGAGTTCATTGAAGTTGCTGCTGCTGAAATAAAAAGAACAGTCAATCTAGAAAATCCTGATAATATTTTATTGATTGAAGTATTGGGCAAATTAACAGGTCTTTCTCTTATCAAACCTGATGATGTCCTAGTTGTGACCAAAGAAAAAATGCTTTGACTAAGATTTAGTTGAAAGAAGGGACATTTTCTCTAAAACAACATCTCTTATTGCGTTTCGAGTATTTTCTGTTTTAATCACCGCTTCAATTTCATTTTGAGATATCTCAAATTTAGTAAGGATCATCTCTTGTTTTTGATCAGAAATTTCTAATACCGTTTCATCTGGCTCTTTGTCAGTGATTCTAGAAATTATTGAAAGAGCGCGACTTAATTGTTTGGTTTTCTTAGCTACTATTACAACTGCAATATTAATAGAATCGGTTTTTATTCCCATTTTTTTTATGGCTTTATTAATCTGATGCTGTGCAGAAGCAAAGAGTAAGGTTTCCATTTCGATACTTTTTGAGATGTTTCTATGGTTTCCAAATGATAATTGAGCGTTTAGTACTGCAAAGAATAAATGTTGCCACGTAGCAACTACTGAAGCGTCAAAAAATTGTATCCATACTTTTTGAGGCATCTTGTCCCTTACTTTCTTCACAAATTCTTTTGCATTATCTATTCTTAAATTTTTAAATCCTGTAATTTGTGCAATTTCTTCTGTTTCTTCCAAACATTTTATCAATGATTTCCCTCAGTAAACTCGTTTAGAAACTTTTTAACTAGATCTTCTGTCAAACCGGTTTTTTTTGATTCGAATTCTGCGTTTTTATCCCAGATTTTTCTGGCTGTTTCTTTTAATTCCCAAGGGAAAATTATCCATTGTTTTGTAGTTTTTTCATAATAATCTGGTTCAATTACGCTCTGAGGTTTTTTGAATAATGTTGATATTTTTAAGTCTGCTTTATCCTTTTTGAGAATATGTTTTTTAGCTAATTGTAAGCTTTCTCCTGTATCTGCAACATCATCAACTAAGAGTATTTTTTTTCCTGAAATTGGAGTTGATAGTTCCTGTGTAAGGATTGGTTTTTTTCTTGTTTTAGAGATATCTAAATAGAACTCTATTCCTATTGTAGTGAGATTATGAGCTTCTAAAAGATCTGATAGTACTCTTGCGGGAATCCATCCCCCTCTAGTTATCGCAATTATTATGTCTGGTTTATAATTGTCCGCGAGAATTTTTTCGGATTGATTGATAAGCATTTTATGTATTTGATTCCAACTTGGGGTTTCAAATTCAACGGTTTCTCTCATGAATAAACCTCTTTTGGTGAATAGGGACTTTTATTCCTAAACCTTTGGTTATGGTCTATCCTTTACTCCTCTTATTGTAGTAATTAAATCGTTGCTATTCTTTTTAATGAAGAATGATTTTTTCGAATTTTGAATGCTATATATTAATTTTAGGAAGATTTATTGTCTTTGTCAATGTTTTTTGTGGGTTTATTTCTTTAGTACTTTTTTCACTTCTTGGGATAATAATGGCAGAAACGTACCAATATCTGATACTAAACCTGCTGCTTGAGTTGATCCCCTGTCTAAGAGTTTTGTTACTGATGTAGGATTAATGTCAAGACAAACTAGTTTGACGGTTGATGGAAGCATGTTTCCAACCCCTA
>JAOZGY010000106.1 GCA_026015145.1 Candidatus Bathyarchaeota archaeon
ATCTATGGTTTATTTAATGACACTAAAAGTGGTAGAATAATAAAAGCTGAGTTTGAACCTGTAAAAAAATGGAATGAAATGGCTCCAAATTACGAGCAAAGTGATAGAATTTTTCCTAAGGGGTGGACAAGAATCAAGGCAAGAGTGACTAGTGATAGTGATGCTCCGTTTATTCCATCTATCTATGAGGTAGAACCAATATCAGTTATCAAAGGGTCAAAATCTGCTATTGAAGTAATTCGAGTTTTTTCCTACATGGAAGAATTCAGACAACAAGTAAGAAAAGATGAAACAATAATTGTTGAAGGAAACTTGGAAGAAGTGTCTTCAAATAAAAGAAGTTTTCATCAAATTGCTTTAACTTATTGTCCACGTTATTACGAACAAGTTTTGAAAGTTAATGATTTAAATCTATGACAAAATCATGTAATCAGTTGGTTTGCTTCCAAGAATCAATCTATAGTATAGGCTTTTATTGTTCTTGTTTTTTACTTGTTCAATTTTTCCTTGTGCAATTATTCTTTCTTCTTTTTTAGCTTGTTGACAAAATCTGCCACGAAAAGATGTTATCTCTTTTATTGGAGTATTTTTTATGCCTTTAATCACTTTTACATTTTCCACTTTGTAAGTGCATGGTGTGAAAAGTGCTTCTGAATCATCAGTTATTGTAGCTGAAATTTTCGCTTCACCACAATTCTTGTATTGAATATCTCCATATTCTTGGCTTATTTGGTTCCAGTCTTTCACGAATCTTATGAAAAAATCAGTTTCCAAAAAAGTTCCTTGAAATGCTTTACGAGATTCAACTTTGAGAAAATCATCAAAATTCATATGGCTGTCTTTGGAACGAAAATCAAAAAGGTTTTTGAGACCCTCCCGATTATATGCCTTAAGTTCTATATCATCATTTTCTAGTATTTTTTCCAGTATTTTATAGGCTCTAAGACAATTTTTAGTTCCATAAATTACTGGATCTAAATCAGAATTTAAAATGCTCAATCCCACCAAGATTGAGCCAGAAATCCCTATTGAATTCCAAGGTATGTTTGCTTTTTCTTTTAATATGTGAAGCATATCGACTGCCTTTTTCTCCAAATCATTGTTTTTTTTAGATTCCCGCAGTTTTTTAAGTTTGTGAATTGGATTGTAATGCCTTTTTATTTTATCAATTGGTACTTCACAAAGGGTTTCATCAAAAATAGGATCATAAATTATGAGCTCGGGTGCTTTATTTTTGAGAAAGTTGAATCTTTCTTTGAGATTGTATATTTTATCATAAACGATTTCTTTTCGTTTTCGGTTACCTTTGTGTGAGGGAATAAATCTGGGAAATGCAATGATCTTGTCTGGAGGATGTACCAAGCCTTTTACATCAAAGATTATTCCATCTTTTGTTTCTATTAGTTCCCCTTCTCTTGCTTGCATTATTGTTTCCCTGTTTTACTCAATTTTCTAAAGTTAATCTCTGATGTTTGTAGACTTTTGCATAAAGTTAATAAACCTTTTTTTTGGCTACATTAAAAACAGGTGCTGTTCTTTACTTGTCGCCTCTTAATAAATCACAGTTCATTTCTCAATGTTTGCAGTTAGGCATGCTTTTAGAAGTTAGCGCAAAAAAACCTGGGAATGTGAATTTGTTATCAGGTTTTGAAGGGACAAATTTTGAGCATTTTCTAGCATCCAGTGTAGCTTGTTTTCCGTCATTTGTGAAAGCTGCATCTCAAGGAATCTCTGTGAAAGAGGGAAATTTGTCAATTGAAAAAGTAGGTATGGGCAAAATAATTCAGAATTGCATAGGGGAGATAAATGCATGGCAAAAGGGTGGTAATACTTTGCTTGGAAGTGTAGTTTTGTGTGTTCCAATAGCTGTTGCAGCAGGTATGACTCAATTAGAAGAGAATTTTGATCTGATACAGTTAAGATTGAATTTAAAGAAAATAGTTGAATCAACAACATCTGAAGATGCGATTTATCTCTACGAGACTATTAATGATGTAAAACCAGGTGGTCTTAATAGAGCTCCCGACTTGGATCTGAACTCACCAGATTCAAAAAAGCGATTAATCAGAGAAAATATTTCTCTCTATGAAGTCTTTAAAATTGCTGCTGATTATGACTCTATTTGTTTTGAATGGGTAAATAACTATCCTATAACTCTTGATGTAGCATATCCTTTTCTAAAAGAGCAAATGCAAACCAGAGATCTTAACACATCAATAGTTCATACTTATCTGAGACTATTATCTGCGTATCCCGATACTCTTATTTCAAGAAAAGTTGGAGAGAAAATTTCCAAGGAAATTTCCTCAGAGGCAAATAGATTATTACTTTTAGGTGGCTTGGATACAGAAGTAGGTCGGAAAGGATTAATCAAGTTTGATAGAAAACTTCGGGAAAATGGAAACAAATTGAATCCTGGAACTACAGCTGATTTAATATCTGCTACTTTAGGTTTTTTTGTTTTAGCTGGATATCGGCCGTGATGTTTGTTTGAAGTTTTTTTTTGCTTCATTCTTAAATATTAGCCAAATATCAAATATGTGGTAAAGGGTTTCGGCGATGGTGCAGGAAAAATTGAATTTAATTTTACTCACCGGAAGAACAATAGACCAGGGTGTGGGTAAGGAATCTGGAAAAAGCACTAAACTGTATTTTGACAGCACTACTATGTGCTACATGGATGAAACAGATATGAACAAGCTTGGACTTAGAAACAATGACCATATCATGGCGACAACGGAAGAAGGATCTGTAGTTTTAAGAGCAATAAAACATCCCCGAGGTGCAATGCCAGGTATGATTTATATTCCATATGGGCCTTGGGCTAACGCAATTTGTAGCTCTAAAACAACAAGCATAGGGATGCCCTCTTTCAAAGGAACACCGGTTGAGGTAAAACCTGCTCCTAATCAGCCAGTATTAACCCTAGAAGAGCTTCTGAAAAAAGAATTTGGAAGGTAAAATCATGTCAAAAATTGATGCTGTAACTTGTCCTGTTTGTGGTTGCTTGTGTGATGACATCGAATTAACTATTGCTGATGGTGTTGTAGCACAAGTAAAAAACGGTTGTGCAATGTGTGAAGCAAAATTTTTCAGTCATAATAATGACCATAGACTAAAAACTCCTTTGATACGAAAGGATGGCAAACTTGTACCATCAACTTATGATAAGGCTATAAGAAAATCAGCTGAAATATTAGCTAAAGCAAATTATCCTATTCTATACGGTTGGAGTTCTACTGATTGTGAAGCTCAACGCGTAGGTGTAGAGCTAGCGGAGGAAGTTGGGGGAGTTCTTGATAATACAGCAGTTGTTTGTCATGGTCCATCAATTCTAAGTGTCCAAGAAGTGGGAATTCCAACTTGTACTTTAGGGCAAATTAGACATCGAGCTGATCTGCTAATTTATTGGGGTTGTAATCCATGGAGTGCACATCCCAGACACCTTGAACGTTACACGGCTTTTACTGAAGGGCGATTTAAGGGAAGCGAATGGAAAAGCTATATCAACAAAGTTAAGGCCGCAGCTGGAAGAAAAAAGCTTCGAAGCCTTGAAAGAATAGGTGTTCTAAAACATAAACCAGAACAAGTGGCTCCAACTGTTAGTGATAATAAACCTCCTGCAATCTTAAACAAGAAAGGCAGAAAATTGATTGTTGTTGATGTTCGCAAATCTATGACAGCTGAGATGGCTGACTATTTTCTTCAAGTTAAACCTGGGAAAGATTACGAGTTGATTCAAGCTATGCGAGCATTAGTTCGGGACCAAGAATTAGATGTTGAAGAAGTAGCTGGTGTTCCAGTTGAATATTTGCAGCAATTAGTTGACGCTATGATAAGCTGTCAGTTTGGAATAATATTTTTTGGTATGGGATTAACTCAGAGTCCAAGCAAATTTCGAAACATAGATGTTGCCATTTCCTTGATTCGCGATTTGAATATGAGGACAAAATTTGCTATAATGCCGATGCGTGGACACTTTAATGTTACAGGAGCAAACACGGTCTTTACTTGGCAAAGTGGTTATCCATATGCTGTTGACTTCTCTTTAGGCTATCCTAGATATAATCCAGGAGAAACAACTGTTGTCGATGTTTTGTTGCGTCAAGAATCTGATGCAGGGTTAGTTATTGCCTCTGATCCAGCAAGTAACTTTCCCCGCAAAGCAGTTGAGCACCTAGTTAAAAAACCTCTTATTGTTATTGATCCTCATATGAATGCTACTTCTCTGGTTGGAGATGTAGTTTTACCATCAGAAATTGTAGGTATAGAAAAAGAAGGAACCGCTTATCGAATGGATCACGTTCCGCTACCATTAAAAAAAGTGGTTGATCCACCAAAAGGATTACTTTCAGATGAAGAAATATTGCGCAGAATTCTAAAGGAAGTTAGAAAAATAAAATCAAAAAAACTGGAGGCCGCTTGACATGAACTTGTTAATTAAGAATGGTTTTGTGTATGATCCAATTAATGAAATTAATGGCGAAATAATGGATATAGCAATTAGAAACGATAAAATTGTTGAGTCAGTTCCTGAAAGAACTTCAAAGATTATTGATGCTTCTGGTTTAACGGTTTTTCCAGGTGGTGTTGATATCCACACTCATATTGCTGGAGGTGAGGTTAATACTGGTAGATTGGTGCGACCAGAAGATCATGAAAAAGATTTTGTGAGAAAGACAGCGATAACTCGATCTGGGGTAGGGTACTCTATTCCCTCTACATTTACAACTGGTTATAGGTATTCGCGTATGGGCTATACAACTGTAATGAATCCATCTATGGCGTGTCTAGAAGCTAAGCATACTCATGAGGAATTAAATGATATTCCTATGCTGGATAAGGCTACTTACCCTCTTTTGGGTGATTGGTGGTTGGTTCTTGAGAATATTGCGAAAGGCGATTTAGAGGCATGTGCAAGGTATGTAGCTTGGATGTTAGAAATAACAAAAGGGTATGCCATAAAGATAGTTAATCCGGGCGGTTTGGAATCTTGGGGTTTTGGGCGTAACGTTCATAGTATTGATGATCAGGTTCCCAATTTTGGTATTACTCCAAGAGAGATAATGTGTGGTCTTGCTAAAGTTAATAAGATGTTGAATTTACCTCATACAATTCATCTTCACACCAATAATCTGGGGATTCCAGGCAATTATGCTACTACATTGGAAACAATGAAGTGTTTGGAAAGTATTCCTAGTGATGGTAAACCAGTGGTTCATATAACTCATTTACAATTTAGTAGTTTTGCAGGTGAAGATTGGGGATCATTTAGATCTGGTGCTGGAGAAATTGCTAAGTATATTAACAATCATGATCATGTGACTTTTGATATGGGTCAAATAGTTTTTACGGATACAACTACAATGACTGCAGATGGGCCATTTGAGTATACTCTCTATCAGTTAAGCGGTCATAAATGGGTAAATACTGATATTGAAACTGAAACAAGTGGAGGAATAATTCCGTTTCATTATAAACGAAAGAATCCAGTTAATGCTATACAGTGGTCTATTGGTTTGGAACTTGCTCTTATGACTAAGAATCCATGGAAAGTTTTTATGACTACAGATCATCCCAACGCTGGACCCTTTACGGCTTATCCTAAGATTCTAGCATGGCTTGCAAGCAAAAAAGCTAGAATGGCCACATTTAAGAGACTACATAAGAAAGCACAGAAAAAGAGTCTTCTCCCCTCAATAGATCGCGAATTAAGTCTTTATGATATAGCTATTGTTACTAGATCAGGTCAAGCTAAAGCCTTGGATCTTAAAGAAAAAGGACACTTAGGAGTTGGAGCAGATGCTGATGTTGCTATCTTTAACTTGAATCCAGAAGAAGTAGATATTGCCAATAAATACAAAACTTTTCGCAGGGCATTTAGCAATGCTGCTTATACAATTAAAGCTGGGAAGGTTTTAGTCAAAGATGGTGAAATCTTGCAGCAATCAGATGGAAAAACTATATGGCTTGATTTGCAAACCTCAAAAGAAATAGAAATTAGCGAAGAAATCAAGAGAAAATTTAGAGAGTATTGGACAGTTGAATATGAAAACTATCCAGTTTCTGATCATTATATTAAACACTCAAGTCCTTTGACAATTAAGGCAGATGTATAACATGATAGTTTTAACTCCCTTCAAGAAATCACAATACCCAATAATTGCTCAATGCATAAATCCAGATGTTTTTCAGGAAAAATCTAAAGAAGAAATTGGAAATTTACCCGTATGGATCGGCAATAAGAAAAGAAGACTTGTTGACCTTTTTAAAGTCGAAAAGAATTCTGCGAATTCGACTAGTATAACTATTAATGGTGATGTTACCCAGGTTAGAAGAATTGGTTGGGGTATGACACAAGGAGAGATAGTAGTTAATGGAAATGTTGGTATGCATTTGGGTAAAAAGATGTCGGGTGGAAAAATTGTTGTGAATGGAAATGCTGAAGGATGGGCGGGCTCTGAGATGAAGGGTGGTTTGATTGAGATTAAGGGTGATGCTGGTGACTATTTGGGTTCACCTTATAGGGGGAGTACAGTTGGAATGCGCAAAGGAAAGATTGTTGTGGATGGGAATGTTGGTAGTGATGCTGCTGTTTTCATGAAGAGTGGAACAATAAGAATTCGTGGTAATGCTGGTCCATTTATTGGTTTTCGCATGACGGGTGGTGTGATTCATATTGAGAAAAATGCTGGAACAAGGCTGGGTGCTTGTATGATTGGTGGAAAAATTGTGGTGTCTGGTAGGTTAGAGAATATAATGCCAACTTTTGCGATAGAGCGCCTCAAGGGAAAAGTGAAAATTGAACCTGGTGATAAAGCAGTTGGGCCTTTTTACGTGTTTCTTGGTGATTTAGCTGAGAATGGAAGGGGAAAGCTTTTCGTTTCAAAAGAAAAAAATCCGCAATTATCACAATATGAACGCTTTCTATAAAAAGAAATTTCATTAGTTATTTTTCTATTAAATTTTTTGGTTTTAGTTCAATAGGCTGAATTTGCTTTAGCTCTTTTTTGTTTTTTCACATGCAACAAAATGATTATTCCCAACATCAACTAGCTTTGGCACGTTGGTAACGCATTTTTGATCTTTTTTGTAGGTGCATCTGGCTTCAAATCTGCAACCAACAGGTGGATTTATGGGGCTTGGTACTTCTCCGGTTAGGATGATTCTGCTTTTTTTAGCCATTGGATCAGGTATTGGGATCGAAGAGATAAGCGCTTTTGTATACGGGTGAAGGGGTGAATCAAAAAGATTTTTTGTTTTTGCGACTTCTACAATTCTTCCCATGTACATTACTGCTACTCGATGGCAGATGTGACGAACTGTGCTTAGATCGTGAGAAATATACAAGAAGGTTGTGTTAAATTTCTGTTGAAGTTCTCTAAGTAAGTTTAGTATTTGAGCTCGAACTGAAACATCCAAGGATGCTACTGGTTCATCTGCGATTAATAATGTGGGTTCTACAGCTAAGGCTCTAGCAATACATATTCTTTGTCTTTGTCCACCGCTAAACTCGTGTGGGTATCTTTCTGCATGGTATTCTTCTAAACCTACAAGCTCTAATAGTTCATAGAGTCTTTGAAGACAATTCTTTTTGGGAACTAAATTATGAATAACTAGTGGTTCTGTAATTATGTCTGCTACTGTCATTCTGGGATCTAATGATGCGTAAGGGTTTTGGAAGACGTATTGGATTTTGCGTCTTAGTTTTAGTTTTTCTGCTTTATTTCTTGATTTGAAAACTGATACTAAGTCGTTTCCTTCGAAGTTAATCTTCCCACTAGTTGGTGGATCTAAGTATAGTATTGATCTGGCAGTTGTGGTTTTTCCACACCCGCTCTCTCCTACCAAACCAAAGGTTTCTCCTTTATTAACTGAAAAACTTATTCCATCAACAGCGTGAATAAGGCCAACTTGTTTTTTTAGTATTATTCCTCTGCTAGTTATTGGGAAATGCTTGACAAGATTTTGCACTTCTAGAATTGTTTTAGTTATTGTTTATGCCTCCTAAAGGAGATTTTAAATCGATTTCAGATGTACGAAGACATGCTACCTTATGTCCAGGTTCGATTTCTATTAAATCGGGGATTGTTTCTTTGCATCCTTGTTGGGCATATTCGCAACGTGGATGAAATCTGCATCCAGATGGAGGTTCTATTAGGTTAGGTATTGATCCTGGAATAACAGTGAGTTTTTCTGTTTTTAAGACTAAACTGGGAACTGCTGTTAGTAGGGCTTGTGTATATGGGTGTTTTGGATTGTAAAAAATTGTTTTTGTGTCTGCTGTCTCACACACTCGTCCAGCGTATAAAACAGTAATCCTGTCGGCTATATCTGCTACAACACCCATGTCGTGGGTTATTAGAATCATTGACATTCCAAGTTTATTTCTTAAGTTTTTCATTAATTCTAGAATTTGTGCTTGAATTGTTACATCCAGATTAGTTGTTGGTTCATCAGCAAGCAGCAAATTTGGTTGACTAGCCAAAGCTCTGGCAATTGCCATTCTTTGTTTCATACCTCCACTTAGTTGGTGGGGGTAGTTCCAGATTTTGATTTCAGGATCTGGGATCTCAACGAGTCTAAATAATTCAATAGCTTTTTCTAAAGCCTCTTTTTTGCTAATCTTTTGGTGACGAAGTATTACCTCTATTAGTTGGTTTGCTATTGAGAACACGGGATTTAGTGAGGTTGCAGGATCTTGAAAGATATATGCAATTTCTTTTCCGCGAATATTTTGAAGAGTTTTCTCTTTTTTTTCTACAAGATTTTCTCCTTTGTAGAGAATTTTTCCTTCTACGATTTTTCCTGGGCTTGGAACTATTCTAATTATTGATAGAGCAGTAACAGATTTACCTGAGCCAGACTCCCCCACAAGCCCCAGGGTTTCTCCTTCATTAACATCAATATCTACTCCGTCAACTGCTTTTACTATGCCTGCCCACGTGTAAAAGTATGTTTTCAGTTGTTCGATTTTTAGTATTTTTTTGACCATTTTTTTGCTTCAACTTTTGTTTTTATTCTCTAAGACGGGGGTCAAGTGCATCTCTTAGTCCATTTCCTAATAGACTAAAACCAAGGACTAGAAGAGTGATAAATAATCCTGGAAATACTCCTTCCCACCAGGCTTCCTTTACAGCTTCACTAGCCTTTTGCAGTTGTTGGCCCCAAGTGATGGCGTTTGGATCACCAAATCCTAGAAAGCTTACTCCAGCTTCAACCAGAATTGATGTTGCTATCATGAGGGTTGTTAAAACTATTATTATGTGTAAGACGTTAGGTAATACGTGTCTAAATATTATTCGTGTTCTGCTTGCCCCTAGGGTTCTTGATGCTTCAATGTATTCTTGTTCTTTAACTCTTAACACTTCGCCTCGAATAATTCTGGCGTTTGATGCCCAAGAGAATAATCCTATCATTAGGGTCACCATTGATAGTCCTCCTCCTCCTGAAGGAGCTAATGCAGTAATTACTTTGAGAAAGACAAGTAGGATCAAAAGAAACGGTATAACTAGGAAGATTTCTGTTATTCTCATCAAGATGTTATCGACTATTCCTCCGTAGTAGCCGGAAACTAATCCGATTATTGTTGCTATTGACATTGCTATTGCCGCCGCTCCAAATCCAACGTAGAGTGCTGATTTGGACCCATATACTACTTGGCTGAAAACATCATGGCCGATATTATCCGTGCCAAATAAGTATTTTGAACTAGGTGGTGTTCTTGCTTCTGAGGGGACTGCGTAAAATCCTGGGAGTGCATTTGGTGGGTAGGGTGCTATTAGAGTGTCAAAAGTTGCCAGAAATATTACGATTCCAATGATAAAAGCACCGGTTAGGGCTGTTTTGTTTTTTTTGAATCTTCTCCAGGCTATATTCCATTGGCTTACTCCTTTCTTTTTCTTATTATTATTCTGTGTTTTTATTTGATAGCTACCCCCTATGTTATGTTACTCCATTCTTATTCTTGGATCTATGTAGCCATAAGTTAAATCAGTGATTAAGTTGACAATTAAAGTCATTATTGTTATTACTACTGTAATTCCCATAATGACTGGAAAATCGAGCTTAGTTGTTGCTTGTACAAAAAGGCGACCTACTCCAGGCCAATTAAAGACTGTTTCAGTTATTGGTGCTCCTGCAAGCATGCCTCCAAAATAGATTCCTACCCATGTTACAACTGGTATTAGTGCGTTTCTTAGAGCGTGTTTATAGATTACCACACGTTCGCTAAGGCCGCTTGCGCGCGCTGCGAGTATGTAATCTTGTTTGAGAACTTCTAGCATGCTTGATCGAATTAATAGAACTATCGGAGCTAGAATTGCGAAAGTTAGCACTCCAGTAGGTATAGTCATATGCCATAATATGTCCAGAGTCTGATTTCCTAGAAAATAATTGCGCGTCTCTGTGACTTGGGTTAATAAACCACCTGCAGGAAACCATCCTAAAAAATATCCGAAGATCAAAATGGCGATTATTCCCATGTAGAAAACTGGAATACATGTACCAAGAAGAGATGTTGTGGTTACTGTCATATCCAACTTTGAATATTTTTTCTTAGCAGAAATTATTCCTACTGGGATTGCTATTATTAGAGCAAAGAGCATTGCTGCTACTTGGAGTTGTATCGTTGGCCCTATGTAGTCTCCAATGAGTGAAGTGACCTCTATGCCCCCTCTTATGGCGTAGGAGTTGCCTAGATCTCCTTGGAATAGTTGTGAGAGGTATATGAAGAATTGAGTGTATAGAGGCTGGTCAAGTCCATAATAACTAACTAGGTTACTTTTTGCTTCTTCTGTTATGTATGGATTTAGAGCAGTCATTAGCCTTACTGGGTCTCCAGCTACTCGTGTTGCAGCAAAAACAATAATCAAGATTCCTAGAAAAAGAGGAATCAAATACAGAAGTCTTCGGATAATATATCTGCTCATCGCCAAATTCTTTCACTCTTTTGAATTTGTCAATAACCTAGTGTACAAATGCTAAAAAGACTTTTGGAAGATGAATAATTAATCAATTTTTTTTTGTTTTTAAAGTTATTATTATTTTTTTTTCCATGAACTTTTGTTTCTTTTTTTAAATAATGGCAAATCTTTATAAATCAAATACCTGGAAACATAGAACCTAGGAGAGCTATTCAATGGTACAAAAAAATAAAAAAGCAATACTGATTGGCTTGCTACTACTAGTAAGTGCCTTTGTATTACCCGCTACTTTAATGGTACGCGGTCAAGAAGAAACATTATTTAGTTTTACGTTAACAACGCCGTCAACCAATCCTTCTAGGCAGGAATGGTCTGAAGTAATACAGAACAGTTTGCAAGCAGCAGGAATCGACGCACAGAGAGTTATTCAAGACTGGGATACAATCTATGATAGAGCCCTGGATCCTCCCCCGGATCTAGTAGGCAAATCTTTTGAGGATGGGGGTTTTGATGCCCTTTTTGTTGGTTATGCTCTGTCTATAGATCCTGATCCATATCCAGTTTGGCATAGTAGTCAAGTTCCACCCGGACAAAACTACTATAATTATGTAAACGACGAAAATGACAGACTATGTACGCTTATCAAAGAAACAGTGGATGAAACTGAAAGACTTGGATATATCGCAGAATGGCAAGACCTAATACACGAAGAATCACCTTCATTAGTTCTTATGTACACAGAAGAGGTAGTTGCTTTCGATCCAACCGCCCTACAAGGTGCTCCATTCGAGGCTAATCACTATCCTATTTGGCCTGCAGTTGAACTAATGGATTTAGCTCCAGGTACAGAACAAACAACAATCGTGATGGCTCAGACCGGACCAGCTCCGTCAGAGGGTTTGAATCCTTGGGTTTCAACCTCTTATTATGACTTAACCGTTTTTGGAGCAGTTTTTAGCAAACTATTTAGAGTTGCGGATCTTGAAACTTTAACAATAGAACCTGAATTAGCAACAAGTTGGTCTGTTGCAGATGACGAAAAGACATATACTATAAACCTGCGACAAGGCGTTAAGTGGCATGATGGAACAGAATTTACAGCTGAAGACGTAAAATTCACTTATAGCGCATCAATGGACGAAGAATTAGCTTCACAAACTGGAGCCTTCGTACAAGCAATAATTGGTTCACCCGATAACATCGAGATAGTAAATGATTATCAATTGATATTCCGTTTGCCCGAGCCCTATTCGTACTTTATTTCAAACCTATTAGGTTCCTCCGTCACTGGCTGGATGCTACCAAAACACGTCCTTGAAGATGTACCCTATGATCAATGGAGAACTCACACATTCAACACAGGTGAAGGTAGTTATGATGTAAATGGCTACACTGCATACGGTCCTATTGGTTGTGGACCTTACTGGTATATGGCTTATGACCCTATTACTTTCACTAACTACATGGGCAAATTTGATACCGAATTAGGTGGAATGGAGAACTACTGGGATACTGACGCTCTGGAGGCTGTTGGGTTGTATGAAATTGAAGAATACCGTGTAGTTTTCATTGAAGGATCTGATCCCGCCATCACTGCCCTTAGACAAGGCGATGTGGATATTTTGGATTCGCAATACCATCTTGAAACCAAAGTTGACAGTCTTGAAGCTCCTTGGGGTGATTGGGTACGCTATGAGGCATTTGGAGTTCAAGAATTAGGGATCAACATGGAACATCCAATACTTGGTACAGGCGTTGATACTCCTTTAGGTCAGGAAGATCCATCAAAAGCCGCTGAAGCCGCCAGATACGTTCGACAAGCAATTAGCCACCTAATACCCCGAGAAAACATCATTGATACAATACTTGACGGATTTGGAACACCAGCAATCACAAATACAATTTGCACATTGACCGCAGGATACGATCCATCAATTGCATTTCATGCATACGATGTTGAATTAGCAAAATCTTTGTTAGCAGCAGCTGGATATGACACTGGAGTTGCACCTCCAGCCGGAGACTTCTTAGAAGAATATGGTCTTTACTTGGCTGTAGCCGTAGTAGTTGTTGTAGTAGCTATAGGTGCTGTGTACTTCATTCGAAGAAGATGAATTTGATATAAATTCTTCACCTTTCCTTTTTTTTTTAAAAATTTTAAATGGCAGAGATAATTAGAGCTTCTATGATCAAAAGACTACCAGTAATAATCCATTTTAAAGCTTGTTGTTCTGTTCTTTTTTGTCGTTTAAAATCCCATGGTTCAGAATGGAAGATTTTTTCAAATGCTTTGTTGAAAATTGGAGAATAAAGAACGCTGCCTCCACCGGCAATTAATCCTAAACCGCCTTCAATCAATGTGATGAATGAAAGCCAGTAGAGGATTTGAATCATATCTTGAGTGAAAAGAAAAATAACAACCAGGTTAACTAAGACAACTATTAATGAATAGATAACGCTCATAATGGCAATATCTAGAATTTTTCTTGCTTTTTCCATTAAATGTCATCCAACTCTTTATATATTTAATTCAAAGAGGGGAATTATGTTTGAAATAGTTTCTTATTATTTGCGTTTATATCTTTTCACGGTTAAAAGAGCTCAGATATTATCTTTGAGTTTTTAATAGAAAGCTTCTGAGCTTAGTTTGTTGTTCAGGTTTTTTGTTGACATTGAATGTTTTCTTCTGGCATTTTTGTTTTCTTAAAGAATATCCAAAATAGTATTATAGATGCTGAATAGAAAATTCCTGAGATGAAAAATGGTTCAGCTAAAAATCCTAATCCCATGAGTGAAGCACCTATGCTGGTGCTAAGCGCGTTTGGAAGTCGCCATAAAGCTACGTTTATCCCTGAGGCTGCTCCACGTTCGTCTTTTGTGACTAATCCCATTATCATTGATTGTGCTAGTGGCGTGGCCATGTTCATTAGAAATGCTCTAGTTGTGTAAACTACGCTTGCTAGGAGATAGTTTGGTTGAATTGGAGTGGTTATTAGAAAAATTATTGATGCTGCTTGAGTTAGGACGATGGCTCTGACTGTTCCTAGTTTTTTGGCTAGGTAGGGAGCTGGTAGTATTGATAGTGCAATAATAATGCTTGATATTCCAAGTATTGGTCCGCTCACAGCATCAGAGACTCCATATTGTAGTTTAAGCCAGTAGGTCATAAGGGGAACTATCAATCCTGCACCAAAAGCTATTATTGCTGAGGTTGTGACATATTTTGCTATCACATTTTTTGATTTCACTGGAAGGAGGTTTCTTAGTTTTGTTTTTGGGTTTTTTAGTATTTTTGATTCTTTAATCTTTAACATTAGAAGAGTTGACAAAAGACCAAGACCTGCTAAAATTAGGTAGAGAATAACGTGGCTGATTTGATTGTTAAATCCAAAACTTTCGAAAATGATCACTCCTGAAAGCGTGAAGCTACCTACTCCAAACGCTAGACTTTGAGCGAATCCATAAAGAGCAAAGGCACCATTTCTTTGTGTAGCATTGCATTTGTCTGCAAGCAAAGAACTAGCAGAAGCAAATGATGCAGCTTCTGAAATACCTTCCAAGAAAGCTGCAATCAATAGGATTATTGGATTTGTACTCAGAGCGAAAACTGCAATTGCAACACTAGCTGTAATATTTCCGATAATTAGCACTTTTCTTTTCCCGTATTTATCTGCTGCAATTCCAAGCGGAATACTACCAGCAAACGCGGAAACACCCATAGTGGTTATTATTATTCCCATAAAGTCAGAGGGTAGTCCTTGAACTACAGTTAAGAAATAGGAGATATCAGTGAAAAACATACCAAAAGCTACTGAAGGCAATATTAAAGATAGGATTAGATATTTAGTTTCTTCAGAAAAACCTCTATAGTAGCTAAATCGCAATCCTCCCTTTGAGTTTGCTTTTGAATCTGTTTGGTTTTTGTTGTTATTATTCAAGGTTGTTGACAGCTGGGATTGTTCTCTTGGACTTTAAATGGTTTTTGTCTTCTTTTTATTCATTTGAAATATGATTGATAGTTTTTGCAAAATAGAAATAGTATTGTAGACTGTTTGAATCTTTGATTTATAGGAAAAGGAGATTTGACCTGCAAGGTTGCTATTCATGTACCCCAGAGATGGTTAACTAGAGATTAACAGCAAACTCGTATTGCTTTTATTATTTTAGAAAAGTTAAAGTCACTCTTTTTCTGAGTGTATTTATGAGATCTACCTTAATGGCACAGTATAATTCGCTTGGATTGTTTTTCTCTTCTAAATCAGGTAAAGTA
>JAOZGY010000114.1 GCA_026015145.1 Candidatus Bathyarchaeota archaeon
AACAAACGAATTTATCAAAAATCAGACCAAATCTCAGCTAACCAAGATAGCTTCGATTGGTCCAGGCGGTGAGAAACTGGTTCGTTTTGCATCAATAATACATGATCTTAGGCATGTCTCTGGTAGGTGTGGAATGGGAGCTGTCATGGGTTCAAAAAATCTTAAAGCTGTTGCTGTCAAGGGGACTGGACAGACAAAGGTGGCAAGACCTGAAAAACTTGCGGTGCTTGCTAAATGGATGGCCAAAAATGTTGATCGATTAGTTTATGATTTACATAACTATGGTACTGGTGCTCTTATGGATGCATATGAAGAATTAGGTGCTTTACCTGTAAACAATTTTAGAGAGGGTGTTTTTCCTCAAGCAGATTCAATTTCTGCTCAAGCAATAAAAAAGACAATAAGTGTAGGTATGGGAAGTTGTTTTGCTTGTGTAGTACGCTGCAAAAAAATTGTTAAAGTTGATGAGGGACCTTGGAAAGTGGATCCTGTATATGGAGGACCAGAATACGAAACCTTGGGCGCATTGGGATCCAACTGTGGAATTTATGATCTGAGAGCGATATCAAAAGCTAATGAACTATGTCAACGTTACTCATTAGACACAATAAGTGCTGGAATGACTATAAGTTATGCAATGGAGTGCTTTGAAAATGGTTTATTGACTTTAGATCAAACTGATGGAATAAATCTTAATTTTGGAAACAAGGAGTCCATGTTAAAAATTATCGAATTAATAGGAAAAAGAAAAGGGATTGGCAATTTATTAGCTGAAGGTTCAAAAAGAACTGCTAAAAAATTGGGTTTACTAACTGAGAAATATTTAGTTCATGTAAAAGGTCAAGAAGTGCCAATGCACGATCCTAGATATCGAAGAGGGCAGGGTTTAGGTTATGCTGTTTCTCCTACGGGTGCTGATCATATGCATAATATCTTTGACAGTTTGTATACGCAAAAGATCCCTCACGAAATTGAAGGTCTGGGAGTACTTGAACCGGTTCCCCTTGAGGATATGGGTCCTAGGAAAGTACGTTTATTCCATTACGTTTCAACATGGAATAGTTTGGATAATAGCCTTTGTTTGTGCATGTTTACACCTTGGAATGTGAAGCAAAAGGTAGCAATCGTAAATTATGCTACAGGCTGGGATACTTCGGCTTTTGAATTGATGAAAGTTTCTGAACGGGCAACAAATCTTGCTAGAATCTTTAACATTCGAGAAGGATTTACACGCAAAGATGATACGCTACCCACAAGGCTCATGCAGCCAAAAATTAATGGTCCTCTTTCTGATTCGTCAATCCGTGTTAGTGATCTTGAGCTTGCAAAGGATATTTATTACAAAATGGTTGGCTGGGACGAAAGAGGAATTCCTACATCTGAAAAACTAAAGGAATTAGGAATAGATTGGGCTGAAAAAATGGGCTTGAAAGAAAATTAATTGATTGTAAATATTTGATAATCTTTATTGAATCTTAAGCTGTGAGAAATTATGTCCAATCATAAAGTGTTTGATCCTAAGAAAATTCATGTTTTAGAAAGTAAAGAGAGATGTTCTTATCTAAATCCAAAGCAAGTTCTCTCTTTGGTTAATTTAAAGCCAAGTTATTTAGTTGCTGATTTAGGCTGTGGAAGTGGAGTATTTTCAATTCCACTATCTAAAAAAGTTAAGAAAGTTTACGCAATAGATATAGAACAAAAAATGATAGATGCTCTTAAACAAAAAATTGAGCAGAAAAAAATTTATAATATTAAACCTTTGCTCTCAAAGGATGATCAAATACCTTTAGAAAATTATTCTTTAGATTTATTACTCACAATTAATACTCTACATGAATTTAGAGACTTGGATAAGACTATAAAAGAAATCTATAGGGTTCTAAAGCCAGTTGGAAAAGTAGCAGTAGTTGACTTTAAGAAGAAAAGAGAAGGATTTGGACCTCCAAGTAATATCAGAATTTCAAGCAGAAAGGCTAGAATTATTTTTAAACAATTCCATTTCAAAGTTTTAAAGGTAAAATATCTGAGATATGATTATTTTTTGCTCTTAGAAAAATATATTTGACTCATAAGTTATTTTTTTCTCTGATTTTCCAATTTTAAGTTATCCCGGTGACGCAAAATAAAAAAAGGTAGGTTTCCTATTAATTAGGCATGTCAAAAGTATTAGTATTTGCTATTGCCTTTGTAGCAATTCTGGGTTTAACTTTAATAATTCCACTTTTACCTCCTGGTGAAATGATATTCAATGCTTTAGGGATTTCAATAGATACTTGGTCACTTTTGGGAATATCTGGAGTAACTCTGATAAATGGCTTGATTAATGGTATGTTTTGGGGGCTTCTCATTCTTGGTTTTTATGCAGTTGCAAATCGTATTTCGCAAAAAGAAGCTCTTCCACCAATGCCAACTCCAACATATATTCCCGAACCAGTACCTCAAAAAACAGAAGCGGTCTACCCTGTAAAAAAACCAGCACCAAGGATTGTAAAAAGAAGAACCTATGTCCCTTTAGATCAAGAAATAGAAACAATAGAAGGTATAGGTCCTACTTACGGGACTAGGTTTAGAAGAAGAGGGATAAGAATTGTGGAGGATTTGTTGCGAGCTGGTTCTACAAAAAAAAGACGACGAGAACTAGCAAGTGAACTTGGAGTTGCTCCTAAAACAATGCTTAAATGGATTTATCGTGCAGACTTTTTCCGTTTGAGAGGAATAGGCAAGCAATATTCATCTCTTTTAGAATCAGCGGGAGTAAATACAGTTACTGATCTCTCAAGAAGAAATCCAAAAAACCTCTATTTGCTATTGAAAGAAACTAATAAAGAAAAAAACTTGGTAAGAAGAATACCACCTCTAAGTCAAGTTCAAAATTGGATTGCGGATGCAAAAAACCTGAAAACTATAATTTTGTCATAGATCTAAATATAAAATTTTTATTAATTAAGATCTTAAATTATTGAATATTGGCAAGATAATAATTTGCTGAAGGCTTGTTCAGTTAGCCTTATTTTATTTTTATGTTTAATTTTTCTGAAAAATATGAACTTTTCTGTTCTTTTTTCTGAAAAAATAGTTATTGGGGGTGTTTTTATTGTTGTATCTTGTGTATTAAGATATTAGCGTATATTTTATATACAATAAGCGCTTAAAAAGGACTTTGAGGGGCTATGAAACTTCATTTTTATGAAAAAGAAAAGAACAAATATGTAACTGAATTCATCTCTGAAGGTGAATTACACTTTGTTAAAAAAGTTAGACCACTTCCTGAAAAGAAAAAATTCAGGTTTTTTCATCTAAGACGATAGAAAATTTTTTTCAATTTATTAAGTCCAATCAAAATCTTTGAATATGGTCTAATTTTCAATACTTGCAAACAAATGTTTAGTTATTAATTCTAGAAACTTTAAATTTTAGCTCAATTATAGCACATAGATTAATAAATGGTCTATTGGCGGTTCATAAACAAATGTTAGTGTCAATGGAAGTTATTGGTGAGATTCTAAGATGGATAATTGCTAGCACTTTGTTTATTGCGGGATTGTTGATAATTCATATCTGGATACGAGATAAAACTAGAAGAATTAGTCTTCTTAGAGTTTTTGTTCAGTTTGCTTCTCTTGTAGCTATTTATTTTATACTTACCATTTTCCCATGGATACTAGTTATATTAATTGTTATTTTAGTTTCAACTATTTTCTTGGGAAGATTTTTTTGTGGTTGGATTTGTCCTTTTGGTTTATATATGGATCTTGTGACTATATTTCGAAAAAGCATTAAAGTGCGTTATTTAAGTCTTCCAAACCGCTTTAATAAAGCTCTTAATAAGCTTAGATACGCTATCTTTGCAGCAATTTTGGCTATTCCTTTTTTCTTGGCGCCATTACATTCTCAATCTTGGCAGTTGGCTTTATTTTTTGCTGGATCTTTTAAGCACTTAACGATTTTGCTAGGACCATTAGAACCTTTAATTATTCCTGATACTGGGGTTTTGGTAATTGAGGGTTTGAATTTTAGTTATCCCTATGTTAGAGATGTTATGTTTTATTCGGGTGAATTTTTTGCAGTAATTAATGGTCTTCTTTTTCTGATTTTAACTCTATTGGGCACTTTTTTAGTTCGACGTTTATGGTGTAGGTTTTGTCCTTTAGGCTTATCGTTTGTGATAATTAATAGAGTCAGAGGTTTTAGATGGATTCCATTACTGCATTTGGATAAATCAGAAGAAAAATGCACTAAATGTGGGATTTGCAAGAGAGTGTGTCCAACTCAGGTTACAGAAGTTTATGAAAACAGAGGTGGAAACGTTTCAACCTCTATTTGTATCCATTGTTTTAGATGCGTTGAAATGTGTCCATATAAAGGTTGTTTAACAGCAAAAACAGGTGGAAAAACTGTTTTAAGTTCTAGAAATTGGTTAGAACCCTCAAAAACCAATTAGCTAAAATTTAAATCTTACTCGCTTTCCTTTGCTCTTTTATTAAGTTTGCTTAAGTTTAATATGGTGTACTATTAAACAAGCTTTAATTTATTCACCTACTCTCCTCAACTTGTCACACATTAAGAGGTTTAAGGAATGGTAATAGAAATTAAGGAATACTCTTCAGCAGATGAAATCTCTGATACAATAGATAGAGAGATATCTCAAACAAAAAGCACCCTAGGAGAATATCTTAGAAGATTAGATGAAATTAGATCATTAGCAGAAAAATCAAAGAAAATACGGCAAATCGTTATGAAATTAGCTGGTAAAAAAATTGAAAAAGAAAGTTTGGGTGAAATCTCGTTGGGCCATATAAGCATTGTTTTGGATGCAAATCCATTTGATGAACTAATTGCCATCGAATCTGTTGTGCGAAGTCAACAAGAGCGATTGCTTGTATTACAAAAAGCACGTGAAGGACTCAGACCCTTTGAGCAATTTAATGATACGGATGGTCTTAAATTGCAAGTAGTTCAAAACAACGGAATTCCTGAACGAATCTTAATTAAAATCTGTTAGACGCTTCAACCATTCCAGATTAATTTCTCTACTAAATTAATTTCTCTACTTAATGCTTTTTATTAAAATAGGTTTTTGATTCTTATGACTAAAATGAATAGAAAGAAAAAGAAAATTAGAGACCTTGAAGAAAGGATCTATCAAATAGAAAAGGAATTAGGTCCTGAATGCAAAAAGAAGTTTAATAAAATTTTTACAGCGGCTTTATCGTTAGTTTTTAAGATGATTCCTTCTTTGTTAATTTCCTGAGGACGAATTTTCGATGATTGCGCTTATTCTTTTTTCGACTTCTTTAAGGGTGGATAGTATGGCTTCGATATCTTTTTTGGTTTCTGATAGCTCCTTGTTGGTTTTAGTTAAGCTCTTTTGTTTTGTTTGCAGTTCTGTTGCTCGTTCATGCACTAGTTTTTCAAGGTCTTTATGTTGTTTTTTCAATTTTTGTTGAGCCTTATTACGTACGGTGATGTCTCTTACCACCTCTAAAACATTGCCTTTACCTTGAAACTGTTTAAAGGGAATAGCTATAACCTCAAAAATCCTACCGTCCTCAATAATCTTCTCTGTGACGGCAATCTTGTTTTGCTCAAGCGCATCTCTCATAGAGCAATCAACACAGGGCTCATCAAGGTTCAAATAGGTTTCATAGCATTTCTTGCCTACAGCACTTCCAAAACGATCTCTTAGATACTTGTTTTGAAACTCGATAACATAATTTGTAGACACGATGTCTATTCCCTCGTTTAGCGAGGATAAGATCAAATTCATCGTTAACATAGACTCTTCAAGTTCTTTCTCTGCTTTTTTGCGCTCGGTTATGTCAGTTGTAAAATACATGACACCTGTTTTTTTCCCCCACGGTATCAGTACGCCGTTGGATTCAAACCATTTGACTTTACCTTTTTTACTTATCATTCTATATTGCACAAATCGAGAAAGTTTCTCGCCTTTTATCCTCTTCTTGTAGCGCTTTTTGATCCTCTCCAAGTCGTCAGGATGAACAAGTTCTAGAAAAGGTAAATCAATTAATTCGTTTAGGGGATATCCTATTACCTCTTCAGACTTAGAATTTGCATACATTATCTTCTCGTCCATAACAACGGCTATCGACTGACTGGCGTTTTCTATGAGCGTTCTGTATTTTTTCTCTGATGCTTGGATTGCTTTGTGTGTTTTTTTACGTTCTCTTAGGTCTCTTCCAATTGAGCATATTAGCAATTTGCCGTTAGGATCTTTGATTGGAACCGTTACGTATTCGAAGGGGATCTTTTTGTTATCAGATGTGATTAGTGACATCTCTAATTTTGTTGGCTTTTCTTTAGCTTTTTTTGTTGCAATTTCAGTTTTTTTTGGTCTTCTTTGCTATAGTAGGAGTCTGGCGCTATTAGTGAAGCTATTTCTTTATCTGAATATCCTGAAATTCTAGAGAATGCTTTGTTCCACTGTTTTGCTTTTCCAGTCTCAGGATCAAAAATAAAGAAGGTGTCTTCAAGTGCATCAATTATTTTGTTATCGTATGGCTTGTTTCTTGAGTAAATCTGGGTTTTTGATCTATCCATTCTAATGATTACCCCTTTAAAAAAAATTGAAAATGATAAATTATCTACTATTAATTTATCGAGTTTAACCTTTAACAGTTGTGGATGATTCAAAAATTGATCAAAGGAAAGATTTGCGGGATAAGTTGAAAACGTGTCCATTCCGCACGAGGCTAACTCATCTCGGTTAATTTTTATCTCTCATTTAGTTATTAGAACCTACGTTCTAATAATTGGACTTCACAGTTATCTTTTCATTACCAAAAACTTGAAATCTGCCGAGTCCTTTGATTTCAGCGGACAATGAAGTAATCGAGGTACAGAGACGCTGAGAAGCGGATGAACACTTTTTCCGCTACTGAGTCCACATAACCAGATTTCTTCAGCATATCGGTAAGTAATCGAGGTACGTAGACGCTTTTGCGGACGAAAACTTTTTCCGCTTCTGAGTCCATCTTAAACTTATATAACAATCATATATCGTCAAATTATGTTTGTAAGACCATAGTTTATTTATTTAAAAAAATAATGACTTTAAGTACTGCTATTTTCGAATAAAGTGAGGGATTAGTGTGCTTTAAGGATGTTCTCTGCTTCCTGAGAAATACGCCCACACACTCACTAGGACTACTGTTAATGTAGCGCCTGCTACTCCAGAGACAACCCATTTGAGATTAATTAGCGCTGGCAAAACTGTCCAAAGCCATGGAATAATGAAATCTGCAGTCAGTTGCGCAATTACTCCAGCTAAAAATCCTAAAAGTGCTACAACACCGAATATTTTTACTCTGTCACCCATTCAATTCACCTTTTGTTTTAGGATTATATTAAGCTTCTTTTTAGTCTAACTTACATATTTTTGTCTAATTTCCGAATACTGACTACCCTCTCTTTTAATTTTCTAATTAAAGCAAAATCCAAGTTTTTTTAACACATATATACCTACGTATATACGTGCATATTTTCATCATATTAACAATGTATAAGATATTTCTATATACAACTTTGTGGGCAGAGGTATTTAATTTGTCAGAAAGATTCGCAAAAAAATGGGAAGCTAAGCGTGGCAATCAACCATTTACAAACCGTATTAAAGAAGCAGTAAATCCGCCAGGTCCGCTCAAGCCAAGACTTGATTTTGCAGTTAGGAGAATTGAACTTCAAGTCCAGAAATTGGATCAAGCTACGGAGCGTTTCAGTCAGAGAGATAAAGCAATTTTCGCTAGAATCGTTAATGCTTACACTAAACACGACACAGCTAGAGCAAACGTTTTTGCAAATGAACTTGCAGAAGTCCGCAAGATGGAACAATTAATCATAAATGCTAGACTTGCTCTTGAACAAATAGTTCTAAGATTACGAACAGTATCCGAACTCGGAGATGTAGTTTCAACCTTGGGACCAGCAGTTGGTGTTCTACGAACGGTAAGATCAGGATTAGTGAGTGTTTTCCCTGAAGCAGAAAATGAACTTGGTGAAATCGGGAATATGCTAAGCGGAATCATGATAGAAGCAGGTCAAGGTTCAGGAATGACTTTGAACTTTGATTCGGTAAATGAAGATGCTTCAAAAATCCTTGAAGAAGCCGCAACAGTTGCAGAGCAGAAGGTAAAAGACAAGTTTCCAGATTTACCACCAGGTATGCCATCAATAGTAGCTCAAAAAACCAAGACAGAGAGTTTTTAATCTAATGGGAGGAAAATAATGTCACAAAACTCCAATCTTTTTCTTTCAATTGGTAAACCAATTAAGGATGAGTATGGTCGAACAATAGGAAAAATTGCATCTTTTGCTTTAACCCCAAGTGGAAAATTTGACTCAGTTTTTATTGAATTTAGTAACGGCTTGTTTTCAAAACAGTCCATGGAACATCTAAGATTTAATGGTGCTGAAGTTACATATATTTCAAAAATAAAGACACAAGCTAACGTTCTTTGCAGTCAAATTCCTTTGATATGGCGAAAAAACCAAGCTCTTAAAGATCTAGCAGAGAAGAGAAAAATTTCACCAGCTCTTTATCAGGAAATTCAGAAAAACTTTGAAGGAGTTCTAACTCAATTAAAAACTGATGCTCAAACCTTAATAGAAAAAAGCAACGATGAAATCGCGCAATGCGAAAAAGAAATGAGCGCCTTAAGTTATGCTGTTGTTAATCTAGAACTTGAACATGAAATAGGTCAAATCGACGAGGAATCGTATAAATCAGCATTTGAGATGCTTCAAGAAAATCTAAAACGTGCTAGTTCACGAAAGACTGATATTCTAAACACAAAGAGTAACCTCTCTAATTTATTATTAGGAGATTCCTCTAATCTTGAAACCCCTTCTCCTCCAGAAACTATCTCTATAGATACACCAGATCTGCTAGAGAATGAGGCTGTTGATGAGGCTGTTGATACTGAGGCTGTTGATGAGGCTGTTGATACTGAGGCTGTTGATGAGGCTGTTGATACTGAGGCTGTTGAT
>JAOZGY010000122.1 GCA_026015145.1 Candidatus Bathyarchaeota archaeon
TGGCGCAGCAGGTTTAACAGTAATAGCGCTGTTGGCAACTTTTCAAGCTGAAGTCGCACAAGCGTTAGAGGATCTGATTGCAAATGGATTGATTACACTTGCAAGCGGTGAAACGGTTGAAAGTCTTTTAGCATTGAGCTTAATGGAACCTAAAGTTTTGCTTGGAGCTTTCATCGGAATTGCTATGCCTGCATTGTTCTCATCAATGGTAATGCTTGGTGTAGGTCGAAATGCAGAGAGAATGATAAAAGAAGTACGCAGACAATTCAAAGAAATTCCAGGATTAAAAGAAGGCAAAGAAGGAGTAAAACCAGATTACGCGCGATGTGTTGATATTGCTACCACTGGCGCGCTAAGAGAGCTTTTACCGGCTAGCACTGTAACAATTGGAGTTACTTTGGTAGTGGGATTCGTGGGTGGTTTCCAGGCTTTAGGCGGGTTCTTGGCAGGCAGCATTTTCTCTGGATTGCTACTAGCGCTATTAATGTCTAATGCTGGTGGCTTGTGGGATAATGCTAAAAAATATATTGAAACAGGTGTTCACGGTGGAAAAGGATCAGATGCACACAAGGCTGCAGTTGTAGGAGATACCGTAGGTGATCCCTTCAAAGATACAGCTGGACCTTCACTTAACACTATGATAACAGTAATGTCTTTAGTTGCATCATTGTTTGCTGCTCTTATAGTCCAGTACAATTTGTTTGGGATATTAGGTCTTTAAGTTTTAAATATCCTCCCTTTTAATCTTTTTAAAAGTAAAAATCGAAAAAATATTTTCTTTCTTTAAGATTGAAAATTTTGTTCATTGGTCTGAAGATATTATTTTTCGATTAATGTTTTTGCAGTATTCCATATTTTGTCGCTTACAAAATGCAAGCTCTTTACAACAACACCCTTTTTCATATTTCGGATTTCATTGGAGGAATACAGGCTTTCTCCTAGAGCAAGAGATTTTGCGTGTTTTTCATCAATTATTAAAACCAAGCTGGTTTTTTCAAATTCGCCATCTATTCTCACTATGCCTGGAACCATAACATTAGCGCCTTTGCAAACATACGGAACAGCACCCATATCCACTACAATTTTGGGTAAACTAGATGAGAATTCTTCAAAAAGCAAGGTTGGCATAATTAATTTTGATGTTTTAAAAAATAGTGGTTTTCCTTCAACAAGAAATAGTTTTCCAGCTTCTGTTTCTACAATCTCAACTTTTGATTTATGACTAAAAAAAGCATCTAAATCAAAATCAAGTCTTTTTGAAATCTCAAAAAGCAGCCGTCTAGATTCTTTTGACTTAATAGAATGTCTTCGAAATTTCAAGAATAAAACAACTCGTAAATCATTCTTATATTAGTTTTTTACTCGATAAATATTGCTGGTTGACCAGGAATAGCTAATCCAGATCTGTTTTTTGGATCATATCTTGTCTTATCTTCTTCAGCATAAACTGATACTTTTGTGTTAAATCGCTTCTCTAAAAACTTGCTTGCACTGTCGATAAAATCTTTCTCATCTAAAATGGTAGCCTCGATAAGGCGTTTTTTTCTTTCTGCGGGATATTTATTTAATATTTTCAGAGTTTTGGGAACATAAGATGCTACTGATTTCATTTTTTTTCTTAAACCAGGATCTTGGGCGAATTCTTGCATGATATCTTTAAAGTTGACTTGCCCCTTTACTGCTTTTTCCAGTATACTTTGATAGATTTTTCTCTTCCAGTCTGCAGCTGAATAGTAGTATATTTGTTTTGGTGAGATTTTTGTGGCTTTTAGAATATTTAGAGTATCCTCAACTAAGTCGACTAGAATATTTTCTTTTTCTTCAGCTTCAAGATCCACTTTTAAGTCGTTTTTTTGAGGCCATTTGGCTATTGATATAAAATTTTTGTTACCCAAAGTGCTCCATAGTTCTTCGCAGATATAAGGTGCAAAGGGTGTAAGAAGTTTAATCCAGATTTCCAAAGCTGATGTAAGTGTTGCTGTGTTTGTTTTTTGTTTTCTGTTAATATACCATCGAAAATCATTCCAAATCTCATAGAGTGCAACTTCTAATGCTGTTCTTGTTTTTAGATTTTCAATGCTTTCTGTAACCTGGATGATTCGTTGGTGGAGTTTACTAATTAACCACTTTTCTAAGTGTCCGATTTGTTTTTCTTTAGGGGCTGCAATTACTTTTGAAGCAAATCCTTTTAGTGCTTTGAATTTTTCTTTGAGGTCTTTAGCGTTTTCATTTCTCCAGTCAGGATCATCCATTGCTTCTGCTCCTATAAGAAGAGCACATCTTGTCGCGTCAGCACCATAACTGTCCACTGCATTTTTCATTGTTACAAAGTTCCCTTTTGATTTATGCATCTGTTTTCCTTCAATCATAAGCATTCCATTAACGCCGATTCCTTTAGGCCATTGGTTTGGAGGAAATAGGGCTGTATGATGGAAAATGCAAAAAGACAGGTGGTTTGGTACAAGTTCTTTGGCTGAAACACGAAGATCAAAAGGATACCAGTATAAGAATTCTTCTCGCATTTTTTTCAATATATTAATTGGAATCTGAGACTGTTTAGTTAGATCTGATAGGGTACCTTTTCCATAAAAAATGTAATCGAAAATTTCAGGTATTAGAGATTGGGGATCTATTTTATTTTTTACTATATGATTGTTGATGGTGTAAAATGCCATATACACAGTTGAGTCGCTAAGAGTTTCAATTATCCAACCTTTCCCCCAGGGTAGTGGTGTTCCAAAGCCTGTGGTTCTAGCACAAGCCCATTCCCTTAGCCAATCAATAACACCGATAAACCATTGTCTGGCGGATTCTGGGTAAATGTTCATGTTAGCTATTGCTTCTTTAGCTTTTTTCTTCCACTCTATGTCGGAGTAGTTGAGAAACCATTGATCTGAGAGAATCTTGACTATACATGAGGTCATGCAACGACAGACAACTGATTGGGGTAAATCGTACATACTATCAGCAATTCCTGATTTTTTAAAATCTTTAATGAGCAATTCCTTAACTTCGCTAACCGTTTTACCTGCGTAAGGTCCGCAGTTCTCTTTTAGTATACCTGAGTGGAACTCTTTTTTGTAGAGTATTTTTGTGGCTTCTTCTGCTCTAGGATCGTTTTGATCTTTGATACCCATGTTGTTGACTAGATCAACTGCTGGAAAATCGTTTTCTCCTTCAACTTTGATTATTGAAATAGGTTTTATCTTTTTAATTTCTTCAATATCAAGATCATACTTTTTGATGACTTTTGGTTTTTCTTTTAAGTCCCTTAGGGCTAGCCAATCATATGGAGCGTGTGCTGGGACACTGTAAACAACTCCTGTGCCTTGGTTTGAATCTACAAACCATCCTGGTAATATTAGGTATTTTTTTCCTGAAATGGGGTTCTCAAATTTTTTCCCAATAAGTTCTTCGCCCTTAAAAACCCGGTGTATTTTTGCTTTTTTTTCTTGTTCTTTTAATTTCACAGCAGCTTGTTTGCTTATTATCCAGATTTCTTTATTTACTAATGCTTCAACATAGTTAGCGTCTGGATTTAGCCAAATGTTAGTTACTCCGTAAATTGTTTCAGGTCTAAAGGTTGCAGCTGGCAAAAATCTTTTGTCATCAAGGCGGTATTTTATTAGAGTATATTCTTCAGGGGTTACTCCTTCTCCCACTTGTCTGTCATGATCACCTGTAGGACTATTATCTTTAGGACACCAAACAACTGGGTGTGTTCCTTTAGAAACATAGCCCTCTTTTTTCAATTTTTTATACTGCCATTTGATGAATTTTTGGTAGGTGGGCATTATTGTGGTGAATTCTCGTCTCCAATCAATTGAAAAACCTATACGTTTGGCAGCTATTTTTCCTTCGTTTGTGTAATATTGTGCCATATAGAGGGGGTCAACAAATTTTTTGAGTTCATTTTCTGGAACACCATCCACATCTCTTAGAACCCGAATGAATTCCTTGTCCCCTTTTGCAACACGTTGACTTGCGCCTAATAATGGTTGACCAGTCCAATGCCAAGACCAAGGCCAAAGAACATTGTAACCTTGCATGCGTTTAAATCGTGCATAAACATCAACTCTTGAAGCAGTAAACGTGTGACCTACATGCAAGGGGCCATTCATGTAAGGATAGGGAAATGTAACAAAAATTTTCTTTTTTTTCGCATCTGGGTTAGCCTCAAAAATTTTGGCTTTTTCCCATTTTTTTTGCCATTTCTCTTCAATTTGCTTGATATGGCTCATGAAACTCTTGAAGTGAGTCATTAGCTATTAAGAGTTTTGCTTTAACTACCAAGTTATTTTGGTTTTTTTGATGATAAGAGCAATTTTGAAAAGTAATTGTGGATTTTGAATTTTGGAGTCCAATCAGTTTTTTAAATATGAACAATGATATGAATATAACATGGCACCTCAAACAGGAAAAAAAGTAGTGGCAGACCTAAAAAAAAGAAGCAAGAAAGGATTGAGGTTTGCAAAAAAGGTAATGAAAAAAGAAAAGATGTACCATGCTAAACTTCGCCATGCACTAAATCATTATCTGTATTATTGGAATGATTTTACACATGCGGGTCTATTTTCTGTTGCATGTGATGCGGTAGGAGGTTCATGTGAGAAGGTTGTTGCTACTCAAGCATCAATAGCTATGATGGCAGCAGCATTTGATATTCACGACGATATTATTGATCAATCAATTGATAAACAAAAAAAGCCAACAGTGTATGGTAAATATGGATTAGAGATGGCGTTGCTTTTGGGTAACGCGTTTTTGATTAAGGGTTTTAAGCTTTTTGTTGATACAACAAAAGATTTATCGGAAAAAAATAAAGAGATTGCCATGGATAAGATTAAGGATTTATTGTTTCAAGTTGGAAATGCACATGCATTGGAAGTGGGTATGAAAGAGAATAAAAAGTTCACTCCAAAGAATTATTTGAAAATTACTGAATTAAAAGCGGCTTCAGTTGAGGCAGACATGTATTTGGGAGCCCTTTTTGGAGGAGGAAAAGAAAAAGATACTGAAGCTTTGTCTGAAATTGGAAGAATTTTGGGGGTTTTAGCAACGTTGCGTGATGATCTGATCGATGTTTTTGATATCCAAGAACTAAACACTCGATTATCAGTTAATGATCTTCCCTTGCCTTTGATTTTTGCTATGGATAACCGGGATGTAAAAGATAGAGCAAATAAAATTATTGCTAAACCTCGTTTGAGTGACCAGGACGTTGCTGAACTTGTGGATTTAACCCTTGTTTCTAAACCTGTTGTTGAACTTAAAGAAAAAATGAAAAAGCTAATTGATAAAGGATTAATTTTAGCAGAAAAATTGCCTAATTCAATTACCAAGGGTAAAATACAATTGCTTCTCTTGTTTATGTTAGAGGATTTATAGATGTTTATAGTTTAACTCTGATGATTACTCTTCTTTTCTCTATTTTGTCTATCCTGTATATGTGTAGAACACATATACACATAAAGTTTTTTTATGTACCAAAAATACATAACATTGAGTAAGAAACGTTTTATCTAAAAAGACTAAAGTTAGTTTTTGAATGACCTAATGAAAGCAATAGAGTTGGCTAAAGAGAAAATTTCTTGGAAAACCACCGGATCCGCGATTTTTCTAGTGTTCAACAGTTTTGTTTGGTATATTTTGACATTTTCAGTATTTAGTGAGATCGTAAATGGTTTAGAAGAACCAGAATCTAAGATAGTTTTGTATTCAATTTATTTTGCTATTGTAGCCATATCTGCTATTATTGGCGCAAAGATTTTTCCGCGGTTCAGATTCAAAGCTTTGATAGTTTGGACTTTCTTTGGAGCCATTTCAACAGTTCTTCTTTTTTTGATCTCTTCTAGCGACTTTCTGATTAGTGGAATAGTTGCTGGTTTGTTTGGTTTATCTGTTGGAGTTGGATTCCCCTCTTGTCTAAGTTATTTTGCTGGATTCACTAAGATTGAAAATCGCGGTTTTGCTGGAGGAGTAATTTTGAGTCTAGTTGGAGTTTTTGTGTTGGGTCTTGCTTTTCTATTTGCCGGTTTTAATGAGCAGTTATGGATATTGATCATTTTATTGACTTTCTGGCGTTTTTTTGGAGGTTTAATTTTCAAGGTTTTAAATAAAGAGGAGGAAGTACCAGAAGTTCAAGAAGCACCTAGCTATTTGGAATTAATAATGGACAGAAAAATTTTGCTGTATTTATTCCCTTGGATAATGTTTAGTATCATAAACTTTGCTGAAGCACCAATTGTAGAGAGTGCAGTAGGAGAGGATTTTATCGTATTTATGCAGTTAATACCGTGGTTTTTAGCAGGGATATTTGGGGCGATAGGTGGATATATTGCTGATATTGTTGGCCGAAAAAGAGTGGTTATTGCTGGATTCGTTATGTTAGGCATAGAATATGCTGCAATGAGTACTTTCCCTTCAACTATTACTACATACATGTTTTTAATATTGGATGGAACAACGTGGGGTTTGCTTTTGTCAGTTTTTTTTATGTGC
>JAOZGY010000118.1 GCA_026015145.1 Candidatus Bathyarchaeota archaeon
GCGAAAATTCATTCCAGAATTTTTCACCTATCGGGAATTAATCCCAGTTTCCCGGGGGTATTCCCGTCCCAAGGGCAGGTTAGCCACGTGTTACTGAGCTGTATGCCGCGCTCTCACATTAGCTTGAAAGCGCATGACTAGCATGTCTTAGTCCTATCCCGATAGCAGTGGGGTCCGGCAGGATCAACCGGAGTTGCGCACAACTCCGATAGAAAATCTGCTGGATAAATCTATTTTTGTGTGTACGTTTTCACGCAATTTTGCCTAACTGGATTTGGAGGGTAAAGCATTCTACTTTAACGTCAAAGCCCATTTCAGACCTAACATCGTCAGGTCCACATATATGTCCCCGTAATTGGAGGCCAACTCCGTCATTCCTGTAGGGCATCAATCGCCTTTTCGGTAAGGGTTGAGCCGCCGCCGTATTGAAATTACGGGGCTAGCTATCTATAGCTGAATTCTATCAAAAATAGATTCAGCTGATATAAACATTTCCTCTAATAGAAAATAAACATTGCTATTATGCGTTTTCTAAAAGAAAATAATCGCAAATTCACTATTTTGGAGTTCTAGTGAAATATAATATAGAAAAATATTATATGCAACGATAAAAACTAAGAGATTAGCTGAACTATAATGGCGAAGTTTTATTTTTTTTAAAAAATATGCGAGCCTCTTTATATTTATTCAGTTTTTGCTTATTTCAACTCTTATCCTTTTAGTTAATCCTGTTTATGCTCAATCTGATTTTACTATGTTCTTAGGAACTACAATAAATGCCAACGAAATTGAGGGATAATTGGACAAGAATGGTCTGATGTAACCAGCTATACCAACATAGAAATTAACCCAAATGGAAACGCACAAGTATGGATAAAACATGATAAAACTCACTTCTACATTGCGCTGCAATTTCAAGCAGATTCAAACAATCCGTGGGTTGCTTTCCAACTAGATAATACTGAATGCATGACATCAAACACCGATGGAGCCTTGTTTGGAGATGATAATCAAGCTCCAGACGGGTATCAAGACATATCTTTTGGTGGATTAGGTATTGTTTCCGCTGATGCATCCCAAGATGGGATAGGTGCAATTGATATCTCATCTTCTAATGTTGTAACTGTGGAATTAAAAAAAGAGACCAATAGTGGGGATTCATCCGGAAACGATATTCAATGGTCAGAGAATAATGATTATGCTTTAGTGATCATGTGGGACTCTAATGGTAGAGGAAGCAGCGGTGGAAGTGCAAATCATAATGAACGTTCACCTATAGGAAGAACCATATTTTTTAACCCCGAAGTAATTCCCGAATTTTCTGGACTAATTCCTATATTCATGATAATTATCTTATCGATACCTTTGATACTTAGAAAGCGAATCAAAAACAATATCTAAAAAAATAAAATCTCCAAATTATTTGAGTAAAGCTTTATTTCAATTCCGCAACAATAACTTAAGAGGAATCAATGTAGAAAGGTTGAGGCAATCTCTTTGACACTAGATCATTTTCTACTTCCAAAAGAAATTATGATTGATTCAGCTGGATGGAGCGATCTATTGTTGGGTGTAGTGATTGGAGCTTTAAAGCCTCCAGATCCTAGATTAATGGATAGAAGAATTCCTACCTCGTCTTTTCAACCACCTAACTTTAAAAATAAAAAATATTTAGTTGATACAATAAAAATTGCTGATGAAATAATAGAAGTTATGAAACCTGATGATGAAACTCATTTTAGAGTTTGTTCAGGATACATTCTTTCAAGTGTTCGTAGACATTTACAAAATAGAGGTTTTAGAGTAGAAAAAATGGAAACAACAATTCATCTGCAGGAAATGGTTGAAAGAAGCTACGCTCGATGGTGCATTGAAGTTGGAGTTCCAGAAGAGATACTTCGAGAAAAGCGACGTTTTTGGACATTTTTAGAATGGGTAGCAGAAAAACCTCATTTAAGAGAACGTCTAGTGAAAACTGGTTGGGCCAGCTGGGAAAGAAAATGGCGTGAAGAAATATTTAAGAAAAAACCAATTTTCTCTAAAAAATAACTTTGTTTTTTATTATTTTATTTTGTCGTCTTCTGTTTTTCCCATTCTATCTTGGTTTGCTCTATAACCTTTTCCATATTATCAGGTTCAGCAAAATCTCTCATAGCAGATGTTAATTCGTATTTAACAATTGAATTCATTTCGTTAGGACGCAATGGTTCTTTTCTAGCTGCTTGATAGAGAGTTAATGATCTCAATCCAAACTTTACCATTAAATTCTGTAATTCAATTCTCAAAAGACCTAATTGATCCTTACTTTGTTTCATTAAATTGTTAAACTCATCTGCATTTGACATTCTTTTCCCTTCAGTCATGTTTCAATCACCATTTAAAGTGACCCATATCTTGCGCCCGTCCCATTTTAGCCTTTTCCCTTTAAATCAAAAAATCGTCAATATTGGATAATAAGCTCTATTTCAGAAAGAATAAGAAATTAAGATTAATATATGTAATTTACAGTTACAATACCACTCACGATGTTCTCGCTTTCTTCATTTCCTATATTAATCTCTACGTCACCTGGAAGTATTGGAAATGCGGCTGAACCACTTTCACCAACAGTTATTTTTTGATTAAAACTTACTCCAAGTGAATTATAAATTACTTGGGTATATGTTGTGGTGCTATTAGACTCAATAACGATCGTGACATATCCTGCATACTCAAGTAATTGGAGAACAGCCTGCGATGTTTGGTTTGCGTTTTGAGAAAAAGTTGCTCCATTTAACAAATATCCAGATGATTGCAAAGTTATGATACTTATGTATGAATCAATTAATGTTTGATAATTTCCGTGCAATCCTTGCAATGAAGTTATTTCATTATTAGCCTGAGATAGATCGGTTTGTAAATCAATTATTTGGGAGTTTAAACCAGATATTGTTGTATTTAAATTAGCAATTTGCTGATCTTTTTCAGATAGTTGTGTTTCTAAATCACTTACCCTAGGCAGATAAGTTACAAGTATTCCTACAAGAATTATTGAAACTACAATAAAGACTATCAAAACAAGAACGAATATTTTTTTACTAATGTACTTAATTTCACTCATTTTTTCCACTGCACATAGTGTTGTACGAGGTACAGCATTTATTATTATAAAAGTTTTTGCTAAAGTTAATACAAAACCAATTTATGGAGAAAACTGTCTGATATTAACAAAATCCAAGAATTCAATTACTTTTTTAATCAGTTTAATTTGTTTAGAAAGATTAATCTCTATATTTCAGGTTTACATGTCATTATAATCTATAAATAATCATGATTATCAAGTTATAGTTAAAAGCTTGTAAACTACAGTGATTAAGGATAAGCCTAATGTGCCAACTGGCTAATCACAGACCCACTTCACAGTATACAAGTGGGGGTGAATAAATGACAAATGTTGGAGAACTCTATGTTTGCAGGATATGTGGTAACGCAGTAGAAATAGTTGTAGCAGGATCAGGAAAACTTGTTTGTTGTGGTCAACCAATGGAAATCGTGGAAGATGAGGACTAATCTTATGCCAAAACAATCACTTTTATCTTTATTGCAGATAAAATAAAAATTAATTGTAAAAAATTTTATTTCATACAAACTATACTATGGATTAAAAGGTGAAATAATGAGAATTGTAATACGCTTAGGGGGCTCAGTCATAGCCTCTCCTGTTAACACAGATATTATCACAAAATACTCAGAAGTAGTTCAGATTTTAAAAAACCAAAACCAGGAACTAGTTGTAATAATTGGAGGCGGGAATCTAGCTAGGGAGTTTATTAACATTGCCAAAAAATTGAAACTAGAAGAAAAAGATCAAGATGAAATAGCAATTTCTATCTCACGAGTTTATGCCCAATTATTTTTGAAAACGATAACCCAGATTGAGGACAATAAAATTGCATTAACTCTTAAAGATGTAGTCGACTGTTTGGATAAAGGAAAAATAGCAGTAATGGGGGGCCTGAAACCAGGAATTACAACAGATTCTGTAGCTGCTTTAGTCGCTAAACAGATTCGAGCTAATCTAATAGTTAAAGGCACGAATCAAGATGGAGTCTACAATAAAGACCCAAAAACCCACATGAATGCTATAAAATTTGATGAATTATCTTATGAAGATCTTCCAAAAATCCTTCAAGAAAATAACCACAAAGCTGGAATACATCAAATAGTAGATCCAGAGGCTGTGAAGATTCTAAAAAATGAAAATATTACTTTAATTATCGTAAACGGATTTGATCCAAATAATATCCTAGCAGCAGTTCAAGGAGAAAAAATAGGGACTAAAATTAGTTAAAACCTGTACACATACATCAAATTTAATAAATTAGTAAAGCTTCTAATTTATATCTAATCAAATTAAAAAAATAGCCGAGTTTTTCCTAAAGTTTGAATATCTAACGCTTTAACTTTAGTTACAATTGGAAAATCTTCAACAATTTTTCCAAGGGTAAGACAGTATTGTGGAGGAAGATCTATTGCAATTGCTCGAACCGTTTGAGCATCAACTCTAGCGGCACGTGAAACTACATCTAAATCATGGTCATTTGTGAAATTGAATAAAAAGATGTTATCCGCTTGACGATATATGCTCTCTTTTATTGTATCAGGTTGGTTAGTAATAAAGGTGGTAAAGATTCCAAAATGTCTCATCCTGGTAACTATATCATCCCAGTAAGTTTCTCTAAGGTATAGATGGGCTTCTTCAGCAAATAGAAAAACTGCTTTTAGTTTCCAACAAGCTAATAGGTCAACCAATTTTCCAAGAACAAATTCAACTATTATTTGACGATCAATACTAGATGCTTTTTTAAGATTTATTATTATTGCACCCCCATTTTCATTGGATTTAACTATACATTTATCAAGAAAACTTACTTCCTGCTTTTTGTGAGTAAAAAAACCAGAATTTACAAGTGTATGATATCGGGATGACAAAGCATCCCTAATATGTTGATTGCAATTAAGATTTCGTATGGTTTCACCTAACTCATATAAGGTTAATTGTTGTCTTTTTCGCAAGGTTTTCCATATTCTTCTAAATTCGCGAGCTGAAGCTCCAGGCAAATTTAAAGCATGGATCATTATTCCCATAACTATATTCAGATGAAGTTGATTAATAGAAACCTTAAAATTTTTAGCAGGAATTAGTTCATGAATTTTTTCAAAATATCTGTTTTTTTTACCTTCAGTTGATAATCCTAAACTTGAATACTCACCATTAAGGTCAAAAATTACAACAATTGCTTTATAATCAATAAGACTCGCCATTAGTAGTTTTGACATATGTGACTTTCCACACCCTTTTTTTCCAGTGATAATATTTAATCTTCCATCAAGAGATGTGGCATCTATTGTTATTAACGACGAGTCTTTTGTCTTACCTAGTGTAATAGGGAGTAAGCCATCAATTTTTGCTATTTTTAATAGCTCTGGTATGGGCAATTTCTTAATTATAGATTTTGATCGTGAAGGTAACCAAGAAGTACTTGGATTTAATAATTTATTTTCGAATGTTGCTCTAATTTTACATATTAGAAGACTTGTATCTTGAATATACATGGTGTGAGGAGCTATTTCTAGAGGATCAATATCTTCTTCTTGAAATATTCCACCATCATTTGGAAAGGAACGAAGTAATTCTTCAAATATCCCTGGTACACTTGCGAATTGAACATCAATTACCTGAGCTATTAGGGATTTATTTGTATATTTATCCTCAATTAGAAGATAATCTCCTTTCTCAATGTGTTCATTTGGAAAGCTTATGATCTGAAGAACATTTCCCTCTTTTTTATAGAGTTTCATTAACATTTTTCTCCTTTGCCAAAAGGACCAAACAAGATTTTGTGCATATCTGGTCTATTGATTATTCGAATTCCATGTTTACTAGTTAGAAAATGTTTTACAGCCACTATTTCATTAGCTGTAAACGTGCATAAAACATGGGCTAGTCGAAGGGTTTCTGGATAACCGTGAATAAGAAAATCATTTCCTAAAAGTCTTTCAACAGCTTTTTTTCTGACTTGAAAAGTTAAATCCTTATCAATATCTAATCTAAAAGCGTAATTTGTTTTATTTAATTTAGCAACATAAATATCTCCAAGCAAAACTATCGGTAGTTTTGCACTTACTCCATTTGTTTCTAAGATATAAGGAGGATCATAACGTGGGAGTCTTTCAGTTATTAAATATCCGTTGCTTCGTAGTTTTGTTATTTTAGAAAAAGCTAAGATTGTGCTATCATTTTTTTTTGCCTGATTAAGAATGTGTTTCATATAATAAAGAGGCGAATCAATAGTTCCTGAAACTAATGATCCATCAAACAGGATTAAGCCATTTTTGATTCTTTTAACTAATGAATCTTTTAGCCATCGTTCAAGCAGAGATGCTATATACATGGGTAATTGTAGTAAATTTGGTTTATTGCTCTGTCTTTCAATGTGTGTTCTAAAACAAGCTCTCTCTAATTCATTGTATATTTGGTTTCTATTTCTTTCTGTTATATGAAATATGAAAGGTCCAACACGGGTATATCTGTATTTTTTATTCTGTCTTTGTATTATTGCACCTCGAATCGCTATCAATATACCTTTTCTAGTTTCACCAATTTTAATTGTTGAAGTGTCTACTGCACCTATTGTCGTATTTTTACAAATAGGTATGAGTTTTATAGGATTACTTCTTAATTGCAATTTTGAAGTGCAATTATTTTTGTCAAAAATCTTCTGAAAAACATGTTGATTGAGTTGAAAAGGCTGTTGATTTAATCGATTTAATGAATAAAGACTTTGTTCAAAAAATCTTTCTGGTAATGTTGAATCAATGTTTTGTTTAGGAAAATTATATTTTTGGGTAATTGCAATACTATGTTGTTTAATCACCAAGATTCACCAATAGCCACTAATCTATGGTAGAAATATTTAAGTATTGTGCATGTACAAGATGTGCAATACAATATACAATAGGGATTGACTTGACAGAAAAAACGCAAAAAACACCAATACGGGTAAAGATGAAAATTGGAAAAATCGAAATCGAAATCGAAAGCCAAGAAGAACAATTACAGTTTGCAGTAGAACAAATTCTATCAACAATAACCAATAAATTCAAAGACACTCACTTAATTTCAGCTGAAAGACCTATACCCCAATCCCGGGCTGAAACCTGCAAAGGTGTAATACAAAAATTATGGGATGAAAGTTGGTTCACTCAATCCCGAGGCCTAAGCGAAGTTCACAGTGAAATGGCTCGTCGAGGTTTTCATTATGATCGTACAGCTGTTGCCCATGCTCTTATTGACCTAGTAAGAGATGGAATTCTTACAAGAGAAGGAAAACCAAGAAGATATCAATATACCCAAAAAAGACCCCCTTTAAAATAATTTCATGTTATTAAAAAAATCAAAATCTTTTCAGATCTTTTACCAACTTGAAATGAAAATTATATCCCTCAATTTCAGTTATAGAAATTTATTACAAAAATATTAATTAGAACTTATCAACCTTCTTGTGTTTGGTGTTTAGCTTGAAATTCACAGGAAGGAACATTATATCCATTGAAGATTTTTCCCGCAAAGAAATCAACTATATCTTACAAGTCAGCCGAAATATGGAACCCATAGCTTCAAAAGGATCTGATATTCTTAAAAGAAAAATATTAGCCACATTATTTTTTGAACCTAGCACACGTACTCGATTAAGTTTTGAAGCAGCAATGCTAAAATTAGGTGGTTCAACCATTGGATTTGCTGATGCTGATATTACATCAGTTAAAAAAGGAGAAAATCTTTCTGATACAATACGGACAATCGAAAATTATGCAGACATAATTGCTTTGAGACATCCTCTTGAAGGATCTGCAAAACTAGCAGCTGAATTTTCAAGAGTACCAATTCTAAATGCAGGTAGTGGTGCAGAAGAACATCCTACTCAAGCTTTAATGGATTTATATACAATACAAAAAGAAAAAGGAAGAATTGATGGTTTAAAAATAGCTCTCGTTGGAGATTTACGATATGGAAGGACTGTACACTCGCTTGCATGTGCTCTTTCTCTTTTTGATATTGAATTGTATTTGATTTCTCCAGAATCATTAAGAATGAGAAAAGGAGTGGTTGATTCGATAAAGAATCAGGTATCAATTACTGAGGATAAAAATCTTGACAAAATAATTCCTCAAATAGATGTTTTATATATCACTAGAATACAAAAAGAAAGATTTCCCGACCCAGCAGAATACTCCAAAGTTAAAGGAGTATACAAAATAGATTTAAAAACTATAAGCTCTGGAAAAAACGATTTAATCTTACTTCATCCTTTACCAAGACTGGATGAGATTGCCTCTGAAGTAGATGATACTCCTCAAGCAAAATACTTCCAACAAGTCTGGAATGGTATAGTTGTAAGAATGGCTCTCTTATTTCTTGTACTAGGAGCTTAGAAAAATAACAGTTACGTAGAACGAAAACGATCAAAAGTCTTCATTGTACTCAAAGAGCCACAAGAAGGACACTTCTGAATAGATTTCTGCCAATTTTTTTGGCAATTTTCGCAAAAAGAGATAACTCTATTAAAAGTAAAAAACTCTACCCAACTGTTCTTAATTAACTTCTTAGTAACTTTGAGAAGCTCTTCATAATCAAACTTTACATCTACTAAATCAATTATATAGAGACATCCACCAGCATTAAGACCACTTATTTCACTTTCAATTTGAATTGATTCTGATTTTATACTAATCGGTTCACATTGAAGTTCCAGTCTTTTTGAAGATGAAAAAAAGGGGGTATATCTAGTTCCTGAAAATCTTACCTTAGCTACTCCAAATTTCTCAATATCCAAAGAAGCTAGTCTTTTAGAAGCTTCCATACTAGGTAAGACAACAGGAAACAATCTTTTGCCATATTTCCTTCCAATTTTACGTTTGAATTTCAATGCATTTTTCACTATTTCGATAGCAAACTTCTTACTATCTTCATGATTCATCTTTTTTCCTGAAAACTTCTCAACTGCTTCTTGAAATCCTACAAAATTAATAATCCTTGAACATTGTTCAAACCTAAAATAAGTATCTCCTTTTGTTTTTTGGGTCATAAATGGAAGCGATATCTTTCCAATCTGTTTTAGTGCATTATATTTGATTCGTAAAGCACGAGCTGAAAGCTCAAATCTTTCTTTTAGAATTTCAAAAAATTTTTCCTGATCATTTTCACTTTCCTGAACAATACGAGGCAAATTTATTGCAACAATACCCAAGCAACCAGTACGTAATGTATCTGTTTCCCAATCTCCAGATAAATCATTTGAAAGCTTGACACCAGTAGCTGAAAAAACTTTCCAGGATGTTTTTTCATGAGTTAAATTTTCAAAGAAAATATTTCCTCTTTCAAAAGCCAAATTATGAGCCTTTCGAAGAATTTTTAATATATTTTTATCATTAAAAGAATCTTCACTTATTTTTATTATAATCTTAGGATTAAATAATGGTTTAATAGAACTCTCTTCAGCGAATATTTCAATGATAAGCGTTGCTAGCAACTGATTTTCTTCTAGTAAATCCGCGTATATTCTATTGCTTTTTTCTTCTGGACCAATAGCATTAATATTTGCAATAACTTTTGGAATGGAAAGATCTAAACTTATAGTCGTATCAATGTTTTGACTAATATTAATTAAAAATCTTCGCAAACTATTTTTTATTTTTTTAATATTTCTATCCTGTACAAATGGTGAAAGAAATAAATTAAAACTTTCAAGAGTTTGTGTTGAATTTACTTCTTTTTTACAGTATAGAAGAACATTTAGCGTTATGGTTAATGCCGAATCAAGATCTTTAGGTGGATCAATTGATACGTCTGATATTTTTGGTAGATTGAGGCCACATTCATAAAAAAACCTTATATCATGAATGATTTCTTTTGGTTTTAAAATCCAAGTACCCAAATTTTCTGCATGAATTCCCCCTAATAAGTGTGCATCAGCAATATCTCTTGGAAAGATATTTAACAAAACATATTCTTCAAAAACTTTTTTCCCAGCTTCTAAAATTATTCTAGTTGAATCGTTACTAAGTTTTTTAGAATTTAATAATTGTGTAACTTCATAAACAGGCAAACCCATTCTTGTAAGTTTGTGACGATAGTTTTCATACCCCTTTTCAACCAAAATTGTATTTACAATCTCTCTTACTAATGGAGCAGTAATGTATTTCGCTTTTGATTTTCGTAACCTCTTTTCAGCTTCTTTAGCTGTTTTCTGTGCTAGTTCAGGTGGCACTTTAGCCTCCTTTGTTATAGATTTAGTGATTTTATTAAGATCAAATTCCTCTAATGTAAAATGAGATGTACGGACAAGCATTCCTCGTTGACTAAAGGCTCTTTTTTCAACTTTGTCTGCAATATCTATAACCATTTTACCAAGATCTGTAAGAAAATATTTTTTTGAACTTGAATTTGCTTCAACTAGATTTGAATTAAGCAAAAATTTTAAGTGATAAGCAAATTTTCCAGCATCCCTACTAGGATTCATCTTAAGGGAAATCATTAATTCAGTATATGATAGAGAGCCTTTGTCAAATAAGAAATTTAGAATCTGTAACCTAAGGGGTGATGAAACAGCCTTTAGAACTTTAATACCTCGAGAACGACGAGGACCTCTAGCCAAAGTTTATTCCCTCCCTCAAATTTCCTAATATTATTATTCGAACAAGAGTTTAAACTTTAGCTATTATATTTTGTTTTGAATCTCTTCATCTTGAAGATTGTACAAGTTATTCACCAATACAATTTAATAAGATAGGATGGGGAATAATTGGATTAGAGAGTTGAATATATGAAAGCGATAATTATTCAATTTACATTTGGATTTGTAGCTTTTGATGAAAACTATAACTTTAGAGAAGTGGTTTTATTCAAAAAAGATCCAAGGTTAGCTGCAAAAATCATTATAGATAATGAAGATGGAAATCTCTCTTCAGAAATAAAATCAATAGTTAATTTAATGTTAAATAATGATTTTGATCATTTTTCATTTGAAAATATTAAGATAGCAAAAAATATTGAGAAAAACATGAAGGTTAATGTTGAAGTCATTAAAAGTTTTGATTTAAAGGATTTTGGAGCAAGGATGGAGCAAATTGCAATTGAATCCGGGTTTTTAAAAAATTCCGAAGAACTTGTTCTATGGAATCGAAGTGTAAGTATGGAAATTGCTAAACTAAGAATTAAAGGAGCATCTGAAAAAAGAGATTTAGTAATTGCACAAGCGATTCAGACTCTTGATGATTTGGACCGCACTGTAAACCTGTTTATGAGTCGTCTTAGAGAGTGGTATGGTGTTCATTTTCCTGAACTTGATCGCTTAGTTGACAAACACGAAACCTACGCTCGTCTTGTTATGAATTTAGGTGAAAGAGAGAATTTTTCGATAGCTAATCTTGAAAATGAATTGATTCAAGAAGAACGAGCTAAGAAACTATCTAAAGCGGCTACAAACTCAATGGGAGCTATAATGGTAGAAGAAGATTTGAGTCAAATTCAAGTTTTAAGTAGAAATATATTGAATTTTTATGAGTTAAGAAAAGGAATGGAAAAATATATTAACACTACAATGGAGGAGATCGCGCCTAATACTAGGACAGTTGCTGGGCCATTACTTGGAGCTCGTTTAATTTCAATAGCTGGCAGTTTACAAAACTTAGCTATGAGACCTGCTAGTACGATACAAGTCTTAGGAGCTGAAAAGGCTCTATTTCGTTCTTTAAAAACAGGTGCTAGGCCACCAAAACATGGATTAATTTTTCAGCACAATCTTTTGCATGATGCTAAAAGATGGCAACGTGGAAAAATAGCTAGAGCATTAGCTGGTAAAATAGCAATTGCTGTTAGAACTGACGCTTTTAAAGGAAAATATGTCGGTGATGAACTAAAAAAAGCTGTGGATAAGAGACTTGCTGAGATACAAGCGAAATACAAAGATCCTCCGCCATCAAAAGAAAAGGTCGCTAAAACTGAAAGCAGAAAACCACGTTATAAACGAAGAAGGCAACAACGTTACAAGAAAAAGTGGAGAAAAAGTAAAGGTGCCAATAAGAGTTAGATCTCACCCCAAATTTGTTGGAATATATCAACTCAATTTACCAGGAAGTGGATTACGATTAGCTACAAGAAACTTTACACCTGGAATAAATGTTTATGGTGAAAAACTAGTTCTTTACAAGAAAGTTGAGTATCGTGTTTGGGACGCATTTAGAAGTAAGCTAGCAGCAGCTATTATCAATGGAATTAATTTTGTGCCTGTGAATCCTGATCAATTAGTTCTTTATCTTGGTGCTGCTTCTGGTACTACACCAAGTCATATTTCAGATATAGTCGGAATCAAGGGACATGTTTATTGTGTCGAGTTTGCTTCGAGATCAGTACGAGACTTGATAAATAATGTATGCGTTCATAGATTTAATATGACTCCATTTGTGGAAGATGCACGTTTTCCTGAGAAATATGCTATTTTTATACCTGGAAAAGTTGATGTTGTATATTGTGATGTTGCACAACCTGAACAAGCAAGAATTCTTGCTGACAATGCAGATATGATCTTGAAAAAGAAAGGTTGGATATTGTTAGCTGTAAAAGCTCCAAGTATTGATGTAACAAAAGATCCAAAATCAATTTACAAACATGAAGCAAAGATTCTAAAAAAACGAGGTTTTAAATTAAAAGAAATTATCAATTTAGAACCTTATGATAAAGCTCATGCCATGATTTTAGGCCAAAAATAACCAATGGACGCATGGTTAAAAAAAAGCAAATATTCCTCAATTATTAGGTTAAAATAATAATGTTTGGCTTGTCCCCTTCTCATTTTTAATCCGCTTAGCAGGTTTCCATGATTTTCTAACGCAAATAGGATATTCCATGTTATTTTTTATCCAATCCTTTAGAAATAATCTTGTCTTTTTATCTGATAAATATCCACTACCAAAATCTCCATATTTTTCTCTAAGAATTCTGATCTTTTCATCACGGTTAACTTTAGCTAAGATTGATGCTGCAGAAACTACAGGAAATATTTCGTCAGCTTTATGCTTGGCAATAATGATAGTTTTTACTGCTAAACATTCTTGAATATGCTTTTTGAATCGAACCTCATTAACATCGGCAGCATCAACAAATGTTTTATCAGGTTGTAAGGTCTCAATTATCTTTGCCATTGTCTTAGCTTCCAATCGATTAAGCTTATGAAGTTTCCTCTTGGACTTTACAACTTTATCAATTTGTTCTGGTGATAAATATATGGTCATAAAGTTTTCAGACAAATCCATAATTTTAGAAATAATGCTTTTACGTTTCTTAGATGATAGTTTCTTCGAATCTTTTACCCCTAATTCAAGAAGACACGGTATTTTTTCTTCTTTGATAAGATAACCAGAAATAACTAATGGACCAATAACACATCCTCGACCTGCTTCATCAACACCAGCGATTAACAATCTTTTAAATCACTTTGTCTTACTAATAAAGTGAAAGCTATAAACTTTATATTAACAGCTAGATTAGCAAAAATATGGTGCAGCGGGCCGGATTTGAACCAGCGAACCCCTACGGGAAAGGATATCTCATAGAGGCCAAATTCAGACCAAATTCGATCTTGAGTCCTTCACCTTTGACCTGGCTTGGTTACCGCTGCAAACAGATTAGAAAATTCCATTATCTTTCTTATTAATCATTTCCTGATTTTATATTTTATAATCAAATTTCCAAAAGAAAAAAATATCTAAAAAATTTTTCATGAAATTGACTGTTTATATCTAACTAAGACCAAAAAAGTAAAAACACATCAACATAGATAATAGAAAGAACTCTATGCGTACAACACACACAATAATCTTTGGGAATAGTAATCAAATGATTGAATTAGCAGATTCTAGCGTTGATCTAATGGTTACTTCCCCACCTTACCCTATGATAAAAATGTGGGACAATCAATTCTCAATCTTAAATCCTAAAATACCTAAGCTTTGGAAAAAGTTAGAAAAAACAGGAAAAGAAGAGTACCTTGATAAAATCTTTCAAATAATGCATGATTCGCTTAGCAACACTTGGCGAGAGACTTTCAGAGTGTTAGTAGATGGAGGAATCGCTTGCATAAATATTGGTGATGCTACACGAAAAATAAATGGAGCGTTTCGTCTATTTTCTAATCACTCCAAAATAATTGAATACTGTGAGAAAATTGGCTTCACTACTTTGCCATATATACTATGGAAAAAACCAACTACCAAACCACAGTATAGAGGAAAAAACATTTTTTTAGGCTCAGGATTTCTTCCTCCAAACGCCTATGTGACTTTAGATTGTGAATTTATCCTTATTTTCAGAAAAGGTAAACTTAGAAAATTTCAACCTAAAGATAAACTTCGTTATGAAAGTTCATTTACAAAAAAACAACGCAACGAATGGTTTTCACAAATATGGACGATAAAAGGTATACGACAAAAAATAAACCAAGTTGAAAGAAGAATTGCAGCTTTTCCAGAAGAAATTGTGAGCCGGCTTATTAGAATGTTTAGTATAAAATTTGATACAATTCTCGATCCTTTTCTAGGTTCAGGTACTACTATAAAAATAGCTATGAAACATCAAAGAAATAGTGTTGGATATGAAA
>JAOZGY010000009.1 GCA_026015145.1 Candidatus Bathyarchaeota archaeon
TTGCTTTAGGAGCAATGTTTTCAGCTTTAGCTGCTAGATTGGTAAAATCGAGTATGCTCAACGTTTTAAATCAAGATTACATCACTGCTGCGAGAGCTAAAGGATTACCTGAAAAAATTGTTCTTCTTAAACATGCTTTAGTGAATAGTTTAATCCCGCTGATAACTGTCACCACAACAAATTTTGCTACATTGCTTGGAGGAGCAATAATTATTGAAGAAATATTTTCATTGCCAGGAATAGGTAGATTGCTTTTGCGAGCGATCCAGTATCGAGACTTTCCAACTATCCAAGGTATTGCGTTGTTTATGGCCTTAGTTTACACTTTGATGAGCATAATTTCTGATATATTATATGGTGTGGCTGATCCAAGGATTAGAGTCGAATAAAGGAGGTAAAAAATGGGCGATAATCTGAACACTGAATTTGAAGGAAAAGCAATTAGTGAATTACGGCTTGCACTTCGCCAGTTAAAGAAAGATAGAATGTCCCTTATTGGATTAATGATAATTGTTGGGATGATATTTCTAGCGATTTTTAGTCCGTTTTTGATACCTTATGATCCAGCTGAACAAGATCTAAACAATGCCTTAGAACCTCCTTCTGTAGCTCATCTTTTTGGAACGGACTCTTTTGGAAGAGATGTGTTAAGTAGAGTGTTAAGTGGTGCAAGGGTTTCAGTGATTGTTGGAATAGTATCTTGTGGAATTGCTATATTAATAGGTGTGCCTTTGGGAATTTTAGCAGGATACGGCGGATCCAAGGTAGATAATCTTATTTCGAGAATAATAGATGGAATTATGGCTTTTCCTCCCCTTTTACTTGCGATTGTTTTGATGGCAGTTTTAGGTCCTAGTATGATTAATGTTATGATAGCTTTAGGCTTTACAATCTCTACGCATTTTGCACGGTTGGCTAGAGGAGAAACCCTGAAGGTAAAGGAAGAAAGTTACATAATGGCAGCGAGAACTATGGGTTTGAGAAGTCATCAAATAATAATTAAGCATATAATCCCAAATATAATTGCTCCTCTAATTGTTCAAACCAGCGTCACTTTTGCTTATGCTATTATTGCAGAAGCATCTCTAAGCTTCCTAGGATTAGGAGTTCAACCACCAACACCTAGTTGGGGCTTAGATTTAAGCGACGCAAGGAGATATGTATTAACTGATCCTTGGTTAGCGATGTTCCCAGGCATAGCAATTTTTCTAGCAGTCTTTGGAGTGAATATGTTTGGTGACGGTCTAAATTCTGCATTAAACCCTAGAGAAAGAAGACGGTTATAAAAAGTTAATAAAAGGTATTGAAACTTTGAAAGCAGTAAATTGCAATTTGAGAAATCATTCAATTAAGAGGTAGATTCATAAAAAGCTAGAATAAGCTTCTTTAATACAAACCTGACGAAATCCTATAAGATAAGTTGGATTTAGAAAATATCATAGAAAATTAGCATTCTATAGAAAGATTGGGTATAAATTTATGGATATCAACATAGGGATAATATTTGGGCTCCTTGCAATGCTTGGATATGGTCTGAGTAATGCCATCGCAAAGGTTTCAGTAAAAAATTTAGGAAACAAAAATGCCATATTGTTCCGAGGTATTTTTATTAGTTTATTTTTATTAACAGTCTTTTTGCTTTTTTCGCAGGAAGTATTCTTGTCAACAACTTATGTTCTGATTGGTTTCATTATCTCATTGATTGCCTATGTGGGTTTCAACATCTTTTATCAAGCCTTAAAACTCGGAGAAGTTGGTGTTGTAACTCCAATTGCGAATTCCTCAGTTATTATTACTGTTCTCTTGTCAATTGTTTTTTTCGAGGAGTCTATAACTTGGATCCAATTTTCTTTGATTCTCCTTATAATAACAGGAATAGTGCTGGTTTCGATTAATCTAAGAAATGTTCGTAGCTCTGATTTGTTCAAGATTTCAAGTGGTATTCCGTTTGCATTAATTACCTGTCTATTATGGGGTTTTGTTTTCTTTTTATATAAAATCCCTATAAATATTCTTGGTCCAATTTTAACATCTTTTATTATTGAATCTGGAATGATGATTTTCAGTGGTATTGATATTAAATTCTCTAGAATCCATTTTATTTTTCCTAATAAAAGGAATCTGATTCGTATTTTTTTTGTAGCCTTTTTTGGAGGCGCGGGAACATTATTTTTTAGTTCAGGAATATCAGTGTCCAATGTTAGTGTCGTTGCTCCATTAACATTTGCAAATCCATTAATATCCATTATATATGGTAAATTTGTTTACAAAGAAAAACTTAGCACTTATCAATACCTTGCTATTATATTAATATTAATAGGAATAATTTTAATATCTTTTTATAACAATTCCTAATTGAAATGAAGATGAAATTTAGTCCTTATCAGTGACCGAAACTGCAATGAATAGAAGCAGAAATAACATGATTGCAAAGTTGAAGTCGTCCATTTGAGTTGTTAATGCTAAAATAATAAAGGTTCCAATTACTGAAATAATAATTCTTAAAATGATAGAAATATCTCTTTCTCCAGTCATTTTTATTTTCGACTCCTAAATATAAATGACAGTATAATTGATTACCTTTATTTGGGTTTGTATCTTTATTTCTTCTTTTTGGTTGGACTTTCATTTTCCAAAGAAGATAGTGCCTTTTTTCTTCTTGACAGTTTTCTTTTTTGACTTCTTAAACTTATTGTAAATAAGATCTAAATTAGCTTTTTTTATTTTGATAAAAAAAAGAAATTTATTTGAATAAGAGACGATACAAATGCAGTCTCCATAAGGTAATTAGAGGATAAATTTACAAAGTTTAGCTATTTAATTAATCATCCAAGTTCTTCAGCAACATAACCAAGTTCTAGCTCTTTCAGTTTCTCCTTAGTAGGTAATCCAGTCTTAGAATTCCATCCGCGCATATCATAATAATAATCAAGCATTTTATCCAAAGTGTGTTTCGGGATAGCTTCTCCGCTGTAAGAACCTTCAGATAGGGGTTCCATAAGCCTTTTGGGCAACACATCATCTTTTCTCGTCATTCCTTCTCGAGCATTAAATGCTCGACAAAGATTAATTGCTCGTTCACCAATTTGTTTAAGTTGCATTGCATTCGTATTCCATCCCATAATAGAATTGAATATTCCAACCAAGGTTCCTATAGAAATACCACTAGGAAAGGCAGTGTTTTTACAAACAATAAGACTATCGAATAAAGAATACATCTCTTCTACAGTTTTAACGAGGTACACCTTATCTCTTCCTGTATCTATTGTGCTCATAGCAATATTTGGAAATAAACCTATTTTAGGATCCAAATTCCTTTTATCCAAAAAATCGTCATCATGAGGTGCTTGCAAATGGCACGCTCCTCGATTGGATATTGCATAGGAAAGCCCAACTCCCTTTTTCCCTCTAGGTTCGTGCATGGGGAGTTCTTGTCCTTTAATATGTAATGCAAATGCATCCGAATTTTTGCCAATTTTTTTAGCTGCTCTCATAACTCCATCAGCTAGAATGTCCCCAATTCCCTCACGTTTTACAATCTTCTCTATTAGCTGAATAATTGCTTCGTGATTCCCCCAAGTTAGTTCTATTCCATTACTATCTTCTTTGGTTATTAGCCCCTTTTCAAAGCACTCCATAGCAAATGCGATAACCACACCGGTAGACATTGTATCGATTGTAAATTTATTGCATAACTCATTTGCTTTTGCTATAGCCAAGAGATTGTTATTCATACATAAAGATCCAAAAGCTGCCACAGTCTCATATTCTGGTCCACCATATTTTGGATCGACTAAATACTTCTCTTTGCTCTCGACTATTCTTATGCAAGCAACGGGGCAAGAAGGACATGTCAATCGTTTCTTTAAAATGACCTTTGTAACAGTTTCCCCGGTTATTTTATCTGCATCTTTAAAAGAACATTTTCTGAAGTTATAAGTTGGCAATCGCCCACTAGCACTAAGGGAGTCTAGACCACTATTTGTTCCATTAAGACGAAGAGTTTTTCCTTTTCCCTCCATTACCTCTTTGGCAGCATCCTTTGCAAAATTGTTTAATTTTTCTTTGTTTGCAATTTTAATTTTGTAACTTCCTCGTACAGCTGCTGCCTTTAACAACTTCGATCCCATGACAGCACCTAAACCACACCTTCCAGCTGCTCGGTGCAAATCACTTATTATACAACCGAACCTAACCAGATTTTCACTGCCAGGACCAATTGCTGCTATACGAATAGAATTGTCTCCATGTTCTTTACGAATAATATCTTGAACATCACCAATTACTTTGCCCCACAAATGACTAGCATCCCTAATCTCTGCTTTTCCATCGTGAACCCACAAATAAACTGGATCGGTAGCCTTTCCTTCGATAATAATAGCATCAAAACCTGAAAATTTTAATTCTGGTCCAAAGAAACCAGCTGCATGAGCTTCACCCCAACCTCCAGTTAAAGGTGATTTTCCCATAACCACAAATCTTGCATTCCCAGGAAATGGAGCACCTGTTATCGGTCCTGTTGCAAAAACTAATTTATTTTCAATTCCTAATGGATCAATACCAGGTTTTAGCTCCTCAAATAAAATTTTTGCTCCAAGACATCTACCTCCGAGAAATTTTTTAACAACACTTGTTTCTAATCTTTCTTGAGTTATTTGCCCTGAGGTTAAATTTACCCTAAGAATTAAACCCATAATGCCAAACATTTTCATTCTATCCTAAAATAACTTAAAGAAAAAATAAAACTTTTTCTGCAATTAGCTCCATTATTGATTTAAATTAACTTTATTATAGTATAGGTATTAGCGTTAAGAAATTAGTATTCTAAGGAGATCTTAGTTTGAGATTTATAAAGATACTTAATAAAAAAGAGTTGTTGGAAAATGCGACTCGCAACAATGATAAAAAAGCGAGAAAACTTACTCTCCAGATTTTAAATACTGTATTAGATTCATTGGATCCTCGTAAAATTATTAAAAATCATGTTCACAGAGAAAACAACCTCCTTTTCATTGATAATCAAAGTTTCAATTTAGACAAATTTCAATATGTATATGTTGTTGGGGGAGGAAAAGCAAGTGGATTTATGGCAGAAGCCTTGGAAGAAATCTTGGGTGATAAAATTGCAGAAGGATTAATTAATGTTTTAAGAAAAACTCAGTCTATTTTTAATACAAGAAAGATCGAATTTAACGAAGCAAGCCATCCTATTCCTGACGAAGCTGGTTTAGTTGGAGCTAGAAAAATAGTTCATCTAGCGAAAAAAGCAAAAAAAAACGATCTTGTCATCTGCCTTATCTCAGGTGGCGGTTCAGCTTTACTACCACTTCCTTCCAAGGGAATTACACTTAAGGACCAAAAAAACTTAACAGAAGCTCTTTTAAAATCTGGGAGTTCAATAAATGAAATAAATATAGTAAGGAAACATTTATCCGACTTAAAAGGCGGAAGACTTGCTAAAACCGCGTCACCAGCAACTGTGATTAGTCTAATTTTGTCAGATGTTGTTGATAATTCCATAGATGTCATAGCATCGGGACCTACCGCACCGGACAAAACTACATTTTATGATGCAATTTCGGTATTAAAGAAATATGATTTATGGAATATTTACACGCCTCAACAAGTAAAAGAACGATTGGAAGCCGGTTTAAAAAATGCGATACCAGAGACTCTAAAACCTGGTGATAAGATTTTTGAAAAAATTCATAATTTCGTAATAGGATCAACCCGATTTGCAACTCTTACAGCTTTCCACAAAGCAAAAGCACTAGGATTTAATTCAATATTATTATCTTCTATGGTCGAAGGAGAAGCAAGACATGTTGGAACTGTTTATGCTGGAATACTAAAAGAAATTATGCATTCTAAGAATCCAATTCCAAGACCCGCAGCTATAATATCTGGAGGAGAAACTACCGTGACAGTGGCAGGTTATGGTAAAGGAGGGCGTAATCAGGAACTTGTTCAAAGTGCATCATCGCGAATAAGTGGTTTATCAGGAGTAGCGATTGCTTCAATTAACACTGATGGAATTGATGGCCCCACATCTGCAGCTGGAGCAATTGCAGACGGACAAACAATAAATAGAGCTCAAGAAAAAAAGTTGTCTTGCGCAGAGTTCTTAATCAATAATGATTCTTTTAATTTTTTCTCAAAATTAAGCGACCTAATTTTTACAGGCCCCACTTACACTAATGTAGGGGATCTTACTGTGATGGTTGTTGTGTAATAATCCTAATCGAGCATTTGATCTTGACTCTTCTCATAGATTGTTTTGTTGAATGATGTTCTAGTGGTTAATCCATTTTTTTGCTGAAATCATTTAGACATTAGGGATTGCAGTTCCTCATACCCGAGCAAACTTTTTAATTGTCTCAACGAAAGAAGTGCCTTTCTTTAATTCCTCAGCTTCCTTTTTTTCGATAGAATCCATTTTTTGGGCAATCTCTATAATCCTTTCAAGTTCATCAACCGGGATAACAACAACTCCGTCAGAATCTCCTACAATAATATCTCCCGGAGAAACCTTAACACCACCACATGTCACCGGAACATTAATTCCAATAACTTTAGTACGACCAATTGACGTTGAAGGAATAACACTTGGTGCAAATATTTGAAATTTCATTTCTTTGAGTTCCGAAATATCTCTAACACCACCATCAAGAACAGCACCTTCAATCTTTCTGATTTTTGAAGCTAATCCCATTAATCCACCCCATAATGCTATGTCTTTTGTATTGCCTTCGGAAGCTCTTACAAAGACAGTTCCTGGATCGGCATCATCGATTGCCTGCAATGCGGCCATTAGTGATTCTTTCTTATCAGAAAGCACGTCTTTAATTGTCACAGCTGGACCAACAATCTTGATTCCTTCTAAAATTGGTTTTATTGAATGTTCCATAAAACCCTTGAAACCAATGGAGTCCAAAGCATCACATAATGAAGCTGTTGGTATTTCGTACAATTTTTTTAACAATGTTCTATCAATCTGATTTGTCAATTTTAAAATACTCTCCATAGAATTATAACTCACAAAGGGATTAATATATAAATTTAATGCATTTTTAAAAAATTTTTATCCATTTTTAGTCTTATTGTCTGATAAAATATAGAAAGATTCATAAATGAAATCTAAAAGATAAAGAAATTTAGGGATTAAGATGAGTAAAAAAATTATTACATTTGGTGAGATTATGCTGAGGTTATCACCTCCAGGCTTTATAAGATTTAATCAAACTAGATCATTTGAAGCTATTTATGGAGGAGCAGAAGCTAATGTTGCTATAGCTTTATCAAACTTTGGTGTACCAGTGGACTTTGTAACCCGTCTCCCTGAAAATGATTTGGGGAATGCTTGTTTAAATTTTGTTAGACAATTCGGGGTTGGCACGAACAATATTGTTCGAGGTGGTGATCGATTAGGAATTTATTTTCTGGAGACGGGAGCTATGCAGAGAAGTAGCAAAGTGATTTATGATAGATCTAACTCAGCAATTGCAGCCATCCAACCAGGAATGATTAATTGGGAGAGCGTTTTTGCCGATGCTCAATGGTTCCATTGGACTGGAATAACCCCCGCTATAAGCGAAGGAGCGGCAGCTGTCTGTTTGGAGGCAGTAAAAAAAGCCAAGGAAATAGGGCTAACTGTATCTTGTGATCTTAACTATCGTAGTAAGCTTTGGAAGTGGGGGAAAAAACCAGAAGTTGTCATGAGTGAACTTGTAAAATACGTAGATATTGCTATTGGGAACGAAGAAGATGCTGACAAGGTCTTTGGAATTAAAGCTCCAGGAGTAGATGCTATGACTGGTAAAGTAGAATCTAAGAGATATCGTTTAGTTGCTGAGAAGCTTATGGAAAAGTTTTCAAATCTACAAAATGTAGCAATCACACTTCGAGGAAGCATTAGCGCAAGTCACAATTCATGGTCTGGTGTCCTATTTGATGGTAAAATACTCCGCACAGGTCCAATCCACCAAGTCACTCACATCGTTGACCGTGTTGGTGGAGGGGACGCTTTTGCGGCTGGTTTGATATATGGATTTCTGAACTTTGGTGATGATCCTCAAAAAATACTTAATTTCGCTGTGGCAGCTTCTTGTTTAAAACATACCATCAAAGGTGATTTCAATTTGGTCACTGTCGCTGAAGTAGAGAAATTAGCGGGTGGAATAGTTTCTGGACGAGTAGTACGATAATTAAGGGAGGGATAAGAAATGACAAGATATTCTAAACATGAAATTATCGGAAAGATGTTGAACATAGGATTAATTCCTGTTTTTTACAATGGAGACATTGAGATAGCAAAGAAAATAGTTGTTGCCTGTCGGAATGGCGGTGCTAAGGTTGTGGAATTCACAAATAGGGGAGATTTTGCATATCAAGTTTTTAGTGAACTAGAAAAATGGTGTGCCAAAGAATTTCCTGAAGTAGTTCTAGGTGTTGGTTCAGTAATTGATCCAGCCACAGCAGCACTGTACATCAATAATGGAGCCAATTTTATTGTTGGGCCAGTCTTTAATCGGAAGATCTCTAGGATCTGTGCTAGACGAAAAGTAGTTTATTCACCCGGTTGCGGAACTGCTTCTGAAATCTCAGAAGCAGAGGAAATGGGATCAGACATAGTAAAAGTATTTCCGGGGGGAGTAGTTGGCTCAGGTTTTATCAAAAATATGAAGGGACCTTGTCCATGGGTTAAGCTGATGCCTACAGGTGGAGTTGACGCTACCCGAGAAAATGTTCATGAATGGATTAAGGCGGGCGCTGCTTGTTTGGGAATTGGCTCGAAACTAATTAGGAAAGATTGGGTAAAAGCTGGTGACTTTGAGCAAATAACAAAGAAAACTGAACAAGTCATTTGGTGGATTCAAGAAGCAAGGGGGATTCCACTATTTCTTGGAGTCGAACATGTGGGATTATATTCCGATACTTCCACAGGAAACGAAATAGCACAATGGTATTCAAAGACGTTTAGTTTAAATATGAAAGAGGGACGTTCATCTTTTTTCGTATCGGGTCTAGAATTGGGGAGAATAGAAGTCATGAAAAATCCTGAACCTACAAAGTGTCACATTGCTATTCGCGTATCTAACTTTGAAGAGGCATGTAAACACTTGCAAGAAAAAGGGATAGAACTGGAAGAACCTAAAATAAAGAAAGATGTGAAAGCTGTCTTCCTTAAAAATCGTGATCCGACTGGAAATAAAGTTCACTTAATTTATAGGAAATATTAGTATGTAATATTCAAGAAATCCTACGAATTATTTAAAGACGCAAAATTAAAAATTAAATGAAACATTGCAATACATATATCCAATTTCTAAAAAACAGACAAACACTAAGAAATATAGGAATTGGATTAAAAGAATCAAAGATCTAGAAAAACTAAAGATTCT
>JAOZGY010000064.1 GCA_026015145.1 Candidatus Bathyarchaeota archaeon
GAAGTGAGTACCTTCGTAGCTCTGATTGGCACAACATTGACAGCTTCACTAGAACTCCAGCAATCCAAGCTATAATGAGTCTAATAGAAGTTGAGAAGGAAAACGGCATCAAACTCCTCTCTACGCCAAGCATGTCTATGATAAGCGCCTTCAAGGAAGAAACGCGGAGCATAGTTTCCAATTCCCATATTCTATCGCTAAATGACGCTGAGGCAATGGAACTTGCAAATGCTGACGACCCCGCAGAAGCGGCATCCCATCTTAAAGACTTGGGTCCAGAAGTCGTATTTGTTACACTTGGAAAAGAAGGCATACTCGCAATCGATGATAAAAAGCGATACCTAATAGGCACTTATTCAGTGAACGTCATCAATACCGTTGGTGCCGGAGACACGTGTGCCGCCATTTTTTGGGACGGCTTATATCAGAGTTTAAGGGTTGAAGAGATATTGCAGCGTGCCTCAGCAGCGAGCGCTATCAAAGTGCAAAAAGTTGGAGCTAAAAAAGGACTGCCAACCAACGAGGACATCGAATCTTTCCTTGAAGAAAAAGGAACAAAACAGGTTGAAATCACAGAAAAACCTTAGTTGCAGTAGGCAGCGTACCCGTCCCAATTTTACCTTTTCTCAAAAATCTTGGATGACGCTTCAGGTTTCCTCAGCTACCACTGGGCACTGATAAGTTCACGGCTTTTCACCTGTGAATTTCATAAGTTCTCCAATGTTGTGTATTTCGATCAAGTTGCTCGCGTGCTTCATAGTGGTTCTGAACGCAGCGGTGAACAGCACCGTGTCATCATCGTTAATTAGCTTCATGGAATAAAGCCTCTTGGCTACTTCCAGTATTCTGTCTTCTTTATTTCTGTAATCCATCTGAACTGGATATACGCCAAAAACCAGCTCAAGCTGCTTTCTTACCTTTTCATCTTGGGTAACCGCGATTATTGGCTGCAAGATTCTAAATCGTGATATCATCCTTGCAGTATAACCTGACCTAGTCAAAGTAACAACGGTGCTAATAGGCATGGTTTGACTTATTTTCTTAATGGACTTGCTCACGCTGTCAGAGATGTCGATGAATTTCCCATCCTCCACATAGCTTTTTACTGACGTTTCAACTTCCTTGGCTATGCGAGACATAATCGAAACGCTTTCTGCAGGATACTTGCCTATTGACGTTTCTCCCGAGAGCATTATCGCGTCTGTTCCGTCTAATATTGCATTTGCTATGTCGCTTACCTCCGCTCTGGTAGGAATAGGTTGATAGACCATGGATTCAAGCATGTCTGTGGCTGTGGCAACAGGTTTCCCAACCTGATTACAGCGTTTAATTATGGATTTCTGGACTAGCGGTACTTTTTCAAGCTCGATTTCAACACCTAGGTCTCCCCTTGCCACCATTATGCACTCCACAGCATCCAAGATTTCCTCGAAATTCCTGACGCCTTCAAAATTTTCAATCTTTGCAATAATCGCTCCTTCAAAGCCCTCCACAGCTGATTTCAAATTGTGAATGTCTCTGGCACTTCTCGTGAAGGAAAGTGCAAGATACTCGACAGCCTGTTCTTTTGCGAACTCTACTGTTTTCAGATCGTTATCCGAGAGAGAAGGTACTGAGAGCTTTATATTCGGAATATTGACCCCCTTCCCATCAGCAATCTCACCTTCGTTCATTACCAGCAAACGCAATTTTCCGCTTTCTTTCTCAACAATCCTTGTTTTGATCTTGCCGTTATCAATATAAATCTCGTCTGAGACGTTTACAGCGTCGTAAAAGTTATGGTTAAAACTAATTTCCACGCCACCGAAACCAACTTCAAGAACTTCTCCTTCCTTAATAACTCTCTTCTTTTCAACATGAAGCCTAATCTCGGGGCCTTTGACGTCAAGAATTAACGGAATGTCAGCTATCTCTCTAACATTGCTTATGATCAGGCTGTATTGATCAAGGCTTCCGTATGCGGTGTTTATCCTAGCCGCATTCATTCCTGCCTTGAACATTTCCTTCAGTGTTTCTTTTTGAATGCTGGCTGGACCAATTGTACAGATAATCTTGGTTTTCTTCAAAAAGACCACCTCATGCAGTTTTGCACTATAAAAGACGATTACAAGAGTTTAAATCTACTTCGGTTGGATTTGTTGTCCTCTGTTTCGTTGCATCTGCAAATTCGTGCAGTATGCCATAAGGGTCTTTCGCTTTCACGATTGCGCTTGCAACAAGTACACCTTGCGTTCCAAGCTTTAAGGCTACGGCAACATCTTCACCATGGCTTACGCATGCCTCAAAAACCTGATAGACGCCTCAGAAATTATCTGGAGTATTAGTAATATTTTCTCAATTGATTTCTTGGATCTGTTGCCAACCTTACGTATATAGGATTTAAGACTCCGTGCCAACTTGTTTCAGCGTTGCTCGTAGAATTACAGTCTAAACTGATATCATGTACGTGAAGAGCATAGTTCATTGCTCGGTCTTGAGGGTTCTCAAGCTGGAGCATCTGTTTCAGGCTAAGGTGCTCGAAAACTCTTCGGATTGGGCGAAGAGAATTACCATGGCAAGAGATTGCCACGTTACCCGGTTTTCGTCCAAGCCATCCTCGAAGTTGAGCAAGAAACGGCAATGTCCGATCCTCAACCATCTTTAGGCTTTCTCCCTCTGGCGGTGGAAAATCATAGCCCCGGTGGACCTGAGCAAACCATTCAGGTCTTTCAGCCGCCATCTTTCTTTTGCTTTTGCCTTGAAGCAAACCGTAGCAACGTTCGATTAGACGATCATCAGTAAAAACTGGAACGCCAGTGTGGTGTTCAAGGACTATTTCAAGAGTTTTTCCAGCACGCTTAAGGTGAGAAGTGAACGCATAATCAATCTTCTCACATCTAAGTTGTTCTGAAACCTCGTGTGCCTGCGAAAGTCCCTTCAAGGTAAGGTCTGGGTCGCGCCACCCTGAGAATAATCTGCGGCTATTATCAGTTGTCTCAGCATGCCGAAACACGAACAGCCTACAAATCATCAACGATTCCTTCTTTTAGCGAGATACTCAAAGCTTTCTTGAGCACTTCTTGCAGTTTAAATAGTATTCTGCGGTTTTCCCGAAACGAAAGCGCCTATGTTTTGCACCGTTGTCTCAAGTATTCTTTCCAGTGCCTCTTTGCTATAGAAAGCTATGTGCGGAGTGAAAACAACGTTGTCCTTGCTCAATAGGATGTGACCTTTAACAATATTGGCCAAAACTTCGAGGTTCTTTGGGTCGTACAAGAGCTGTTTTTCCTCTTTTATGAGTTCCTCGCCTTCTATGACATCAAGTCCAGCACCAGACAGGATTTTTTTGTCAAGGGCCTCGATTAATGCTTCAGTATCAACGATGCTTCCTCGTGCAGTGTTAATTAGAATGGCCCCTTCTTTCACGAGTTTGAATTTGTCTTTGTCAAGGAGATGATGTGTGTATTTGTTGTATGGGACGTGAAGCGTGATTATGTCCGATCTTGACAGAAGGTCTTCCAACGAAGTGTATTCAAAGCCTATAACATCAGATAGAAGTTTGTTTTGGCGGGCATCGTAAGCTAAAACGTTCATGCCAAAACCCTTCGCAATCTTGATGACGTGCAAGCCAATTTGGCCTGCACCGATGACACCTATGGTTTTTCCTTTGAGGTCAAACCCCATTAAACCTTCTATTGAGAAGTCATGTTGGAAGCGAGGGCAAGTCATGCATAATCGCCGAGATATTGAGAGAATCAATGCAAAAGTGTGTTCAGCAACCGTGTTCTCCCCGTAAGAAGGAACATTGCAGACTGTTATCCCCTGTTTTTTGCATGTTTCTACGTCAATATGGTCAAAACCGGTGGACCTCGTAGTTATTAATTTCAAATTGGGAATTATCCGAATTATTCGTTCGTCGATTTTGGAGTAGATAAAGACTGAAACGCTATCAAAATTCTTTATTTGCTGGACATTTTCCAAACTTAGTTTTTCATTAAAGAACTTCAGGAGGTGACCGTTCAGCCTCTTTTTCAAGTATTCTTCTTCCCAGTCTTTAACTTCGAAAAACGCTACTCTCATTTCCACTCACCTAATAGACGATATTACACTGAAGATATTTCAATCTTAAAGACTTTCAGAGGGAGACGCCAAAGGCACTTCTGGTGGAATTACAACATTGCGTATTCTTAGAGATAAGGCGAATATTCAGTGTGGACAAAAAATTCTAATCTATGGAACTTCAGGAAATATAGGTACAGCCGCGGTACAGATTGCCAAGTATTTTGGAGCTGAAGTTACTGGGGCAAGTAACACAACTAATTTGGAAATGGTGCAGTCATTAGGAGCTGATAATGTAGTTGATTATACTAGAGAGGATTTTACAGAGAGTGGTGAGACGTTTGATGTTATTTTTGATGCGGTAAGTAAGATAGAGCAGAGTGGTAAAAATCTCTAAAGAAGACAGGAATCTATGTTAATGTTTTAAAAGACTCGGGCAGTCTCGGTAGGCCCGCCCGGGCGCGTCGTGATCTTACTTTCCTCAAAGAGATTTGCGAGGCAGGAAAATTTAAAGCGGTTATAGATATAGGCGATATCCGTTGGAACAGACTGCTGAGGCTCATAGGTATGTTGAAAAAGGAAACAAAAAAGGAAATGTAGTGATAACTATAGTCCATAATGACAAAACCTGACAAAATGTAGCATAAAAGGGCAAAATTTAAACCACCCAAACCAAACCACAGTTAATTCTTAATCCCCAAACTGAAACCAATAACTCATTTTATTCTTTGTTTAGCAAAAAACATCTAATTTGGGATTTATTTGATAAAATAAGCGTTTTGGTGGGGTCGCTGGGATTTGAACCCAGGATCTCACGCGCCCCGGGCGTGAATCTTAGACCAAGCTCGACTACGACCCCTCTTTTTATTTATTATTCTCAAGGATGTAAAAATCAATAAAATGTTAATGAAACTTAAATGTTCTGGATTAAAGCAAATTTCAGCTTGATTTTTTTATATCATAGTATTAGATTTTTTAAAAATTGTTTTTTGGGATTATTAAACCTTAATTATAATGCAACGGTTTCTGAAAATCATCATTTTAGATTTATTTATCGTAATTCTTAATTATGTCGTCGCATCAAATACTTTTCATCTGAGGAATTTGATATGGTTGAACTAGATTTTGGTGGTATAAAAGAAAATGTCATTACAAGAAGTGAGTTTACAGTAAAACAAGCTCAAGAAATATTAAAAAACGAAGTCATTGCCACACTTGGGTATGGCATTCAAGGTCGGGCACAATCACTTAATATGCGAGACAATGGTGTAAAAGTTATAATTGGACAGGAAAACACCGGATTTCATAAACGTTATTTTGATTTAGCAGTAGAGGATGGTTGGGTTCTTGGAGAAACTCTTTTTTCAATGGAAGAAGCAGCTAAAAGAGCCACTATAAAACAGTTTTTACTTACTGATGCAGGACAAAGAGCAACTTGGCCAAAAGTGAAAGCTACTCTTAAGACTGGTGATGCTCTTTATTTCTCAGCAGGATTTTCAATTGTATATAGCCAAATAACCAGAGTTGTTCCTCCAAAAGATATTGATGTAATTATGGTTGCTCCAAAAGGATCTGGAACCTCTGTTCGAAGAAACTTCCTGCAAGGTAGTGGAATTAATAGTAGTTTTGCAATTTATCAAGATTCTACAGGCAAAGCTGAAGACCGTGTGAAAGCCATAGGTATTGCAATAGGATCAGGTTATCTTTTTCCCACCACTTTTGAAAATGAGACCTATAGCGATTTAACTGGTGAACGTGGAGTTCTCATGGGAGCAGTTGCCGGAATTATGGAAGCTCAGTATAATACACTTAGAGAAAATGGTCATAGTCCCAGCGAAGCATTCAACGAGACAGTTGAAGAGTTAACTCAAAGTCTAATTAGATTAGTTGACGAAAATGGTATGGACTGGATGTTTAACAATTGTAGTGAAACTGCTCGAATTGGTGCCTTGAGATGGAGAACTCGTTTTCGTGATTGTACTAAACCTCTATTTGATTCCCTATATGAACTTGTGGTTTCTGGAGAAGAGACAAGAATTGTTCTTGAAAAAAGTGCAGATCCAAACTACAGACAAAACCTTCAAGATGAATTGCAGAAAATAGGTAATTCTGAAATGTGGCGAGCTGGAACCACTGTTAGATCGCTTAGACCAAAACAGAAAAAGACTTAATTCTCTTTTTTATATAAAAACAACTAGAGTTTTCAATTAAATTATGATTTAGTTCTTAACTCTAATTTTTATTAAATAATAATTATTTCTTATATAAAAGAAAAAACTTAGGGCTTAGTCTCTTTTGGTCTTGTCCTTCTTTTTTGAGAACCTATCCAAAAAAGGCTCCATCCTATTGGCCATAAAAAAATTGCTGCTGGGAAAATCAATATTAAAACTATTCTGCTTAAAATTTTCATAGTTTATGATTTTGCATCTTATGTATTATTATGTTGTTAATACTCTCCTGTATACCAGCAAAACATTTTTGATTTTAATAGAAGCTTGGAAAAACATTTACCTCTATAAAATAAGTAGTATCCAACATAGGAATGTTGTTGAAAATATAAATTTTGTTTGTCTAATGTTTCGAATTTAACCTTTCATACTATTTTTTAATAGATATAGAAGATGAGTGAATTTAATAATTGAAATCCTTATTTTTTGATTACTTTTATTGATCGGCCAGTATTCTTTTTTATTGCTTCAAGCCAGGCTTTATGTGAAATCTTGTTGATGTTATCATCGATGTTTTCTCCTTTCTCAGCAGCTGAACGTTTGAGATTCCATATAATTTCTTCGTGTAGCTGTATTATCGTAAAATGGTCATCTCTATTACTAAAAATTCGAAAATGTTTTGCAAAACTCTTAAAAAAAGCTTGTTTATGTCTAGGATGCGAATGAGGAAAAGGACATTTATAAACTTCGTCTTTCTTTAATTTCTTTAATTCACCAAATTTGCTCATTATAGTACGCCTTAACTGTTGATTATTAGAATTGAGCTTTTGCTTTGCAAGACTTAAAACCTTTTCGATGCACAAAAGTTATGTTTAGCTCATTTGACCTGAGAAGCTATTATTGGTCTTTTTAGCAAAGTTTCAATGGATCTAAGAAGCTGATAGCCAAACAAAATAGCAGCAACATAAGTAGGCCATAGAATCACGGGCCAGTTACCCGGAGCATAATCCCACAATCCAATAGACACAGCAAATAATTCCATTAGAACCATTGCACTCATACCACTTACTCCGATGAATATTTGCTCTTTAATTTCCTTTTTTCCAATTTTATTGTGCCGTAAAATCAGTAATGTCGCCCAACAGGATAAGAAGGTAAAGAATAAAATATACCAGCTTGAATTGAAATCAAATATTATTTCCATGTCGCTTCCCATATATTATTACGTTATAAAAACCTTGCTTACATTTTTGGATGACCTTTTCGTCGAGAGTTCGTTTTTCTTAAACAATCGTAACAAAACACGGCTCTATTTTCATCTGGTTTGAAAGGAACCGCACAGGATTTTCCGCATTTACTGCATACAGCCGTTGAACATGATTTGTTTTTCTTACCATGTTTAAATAGTTTATATCGTTTTAATCGGGGCCAGCCGGTTTTAGCGAGTTTTAGCCTTATTGGATTAGCTCTTATCCATCTCATCATATGGAAGAAACTCTTTGCTCTTTTTGATTCACGATCATCTACGGGTTCATATCCCAAATTTCTTATTTCATCTAAATATGATGCCTCTACAAGCCTTTGTGCCTCACCAGTTACTCTTATTTTGCTGATAAGATCTTCCCCATATCTCTCCTTAAGATCAATTACTGCTTTATCAAAAATGCTTCCTTGGCAAATTTGAACTTCCTCTTTGGGTTTTATTTTCAATTTTTTTAGAAGGTTAAAAACTATCCGTGATGCTTCTTGCAAATATTTTTTTTCACAAAACAAGTCTTGATAAAAACTAACATCAATAACATCGTATGTAAACTGGTCTGTTTCTTTTCTGTAGGCTCCTATCACAACACCAAAAAGCAAGTCGCCACTTCCAGCATCATCTACAACGATTGTCAAATGATATACGCTTCCGTTTTCTTCATGAATTCCCCTTCTTCTATAAAAACAATCCTCTGTTTAACCAATAAAATGAGCTTGTCGATATACTCTCGGCCAGGGATCTAGTTGAAGCTTATGAGCGAAGATAGAGTAACTATAGTTTTTTAATGATGGATTTTTCATCCGGTGTTATCTTCATTGTTTATATCATTTTTCTTTTTCTTCGAGAATTAACGTTTTTACCTCTTTGTTTATTACAGAAATAATCTTCAAAACTGGTTCTATAGGTCTTTATAATACAAAATAGGGTTCATCGATCAAAAATAATCGTTAATTAAACGATTTTCATGTTTTTACTCAACGCAATTTTGTACAATTTCATCATACAGTCTCTCTTAGATTTTGCTTTAAATGTAAACAATCACTAAATAATACACTACCCTTAGTGTCAGAATATAATTAATAAACACTACCGACTATCTGTGATCAATCTTATGAAATGTCCATACTGTAACTCTAGTGAATTTAAGACTTTAGAAACCCGTGATTCGCCAGGGAATACCACGCGACGGCGCAAAGAATGTATTCTTTGTGGTAAACGGTTTACTACTTACGAATATGTAGAAACTATTGAACTTATGGTACGAAAAAAAGACGGACGACTTGAGCGTTTCGACGTTAATAAGATTATCCGTGGTTTACAGAAAGCTTGTGAAAAAAGACCTGTATCCATGGATCGGATTAATGAATCCGCTAGTCTTGTAAGACAAGAACTAATGCTAAAAGCCACAGAAGAAATCACTTCACAAGAAGTAGGCGATATAGTTATGAAATATTTGAAAAAGCTTGATCGCATAGCCTACATACGCTTTGCATCAGTTTACAAACAGTTTGAGGAGCCTGATGACTTCAGGCAGTTATTACTTGAGGTGAAAAAATGAAATTCGTTAGAAAACGTGATGGAAAATTAGAATCCTTTAATCAGGAACGTATAACAAATGCTATTTGGAACGCAGCTAAGGCTGTGGGTGGAAAAAACCGAGAACAGGCAAAACGCATTAGTGACGAAGTGATTGCGGTTCTCAGAAGTCGCTTTGGCGATGATGGTGTGCCTACAGTTGAGGAAATTCAAGATATTGTTGAAAAGCGTTTAATTGAAAATGGCAAAGCACAAACAGCTAAAGCGTATATTCTTTACAGAAAACAACATCAGGATATGCGCGAGCTAGCTGCTCTTCTAAGCTCTGCAGATCTTGTTGATCAATATTTAGAGGTTGAAGATTGGAGAGTCAAAGAAAACTCTAACATGAGCTACTCACTGCAGGGATTAAATAATTATCTTTCTTCAACGGTTATAGCCAAGTACTGGATAACTCGAATTTATCCTGATAGTATTGCTAAAAACCATTTTTCGGGTAACCTACATATCCATGATTTAGGTGTTTTAGGTCCATACTGTGTTGGATGGGACTTAAGTGACCTACTTATTTCTGGATTTGGAGGTGTTGCTGGAAAGATAGAGAGCAGACCGGCAAAGCATTTCAGAACTGCCTTAGGTCAAATTGTAAACTTCTTTTATACCCTTCAGGGTGAAGCTGCGGGAGCACAAGCATTTAGTAATTTTGATACATACCTAGCCCCTTTCATTCGTTATGATAACTTAAATCAAAAAGAAGTAGAACAAGCTATTCAAGAATTCTTTTTCAACATGAACGTGCCAACACGAGTAGGATTTCAAACACCTTTCACCAATTTAACATTGGACTTGACAGTTCCAGAATTCATGAGAAATGAAGCTGTTCTATTTAATGGAAAAGTTACCAACGACACCTATGGTGATATGTCAAAAGAAATGGAAATGTTCAATTTAGGCTTTGCAGAGATAATGCGACAGGGCGATTCCAAGGGGCGAGTCTTCACTTTTCCAATTCCCACTTATAATGTAACCAGAGATTTTGAATGGGACTCAAATGTTGCTGAAGCAATTTTTGAGGTAACAGCAAAATATGGTGTTCCCTATTTTTCAAACTTCATAAATAGTGATTTAGATCCTGAAGATGTGCGAAGTATGTGTTGTCGATTAAGAATAGACAATCGCAAGCTGCGTAAGCGTGGAGGCAGCTTCTTTGGTGCAAATCCATTAACAGGATCTATTGGTGTTGTTACATTAAATATGCCAAGAATTGGCTACTTATCCAAAAATGAAGACGAATTCTTTGAACGAGTAGAGGACGCGATGGATATATCAAAAACCAGTCTTGAGATTAAACGGAAAACTCTTGAAAGTTTTACAGATAGTGGATTATATCCTTATTCCCGCAGATATCTGCGCAAAATAAAGGAGAGTTGTGGAAAATTCTGGAGAAACCACTTTTCTACAATAGGTCTAGTGGGCATAAATGAGACTCTATTGAATCTTTTAGGTGTAAACGTAGCGTCATCAGAAGGGAAAAGATTTGCAATCAAAATGCTAAACTTCATGCGTGACCGATTAATGGGATTCCAAGAAGAGACAGGAAATATTTACAATTTGGAAGCAACACCTGCAGAAGGGACATCATACAGGCTTGCTCGAATTGATAAAAGAACATATCCAGATATTATTGTGGCTAACCAATCACAAGTAATTCAACAGCATGCTGAGCCCTTCTATACTAATTCTTCTCAATTACCTGTAGATTATAAAGGTGACTTGTTTGATGCACTTGAACATCAAGAAAGTTTACAAACACTTTACACTGGTGGTACTGTATTTCACATATTTATGGGTGAAAGACTTCACTCATGGAAGTCAGCAGCTGAATTAATTAAAAAAATATCCACAAACTCACGTTTACCATACTTTACATTAACGCCAACTTTTAGTGTTTGCTCCTATCATGGATATCAAAGTGGAGAACACAAACAATGTCCAGTTTGTGGCTCACAGTGTGAAGTATACTCCCGCGTAGTTGGTTACTTGCGTCCTGTTGACCAATGGAATGATGGAAAACAAGCAGAATTTTCAATTCGAAAAACATTTGATAACTCTGCAATGGTAATTCAACCATCATTAACCTATCCTAGAGGAAAACTGAGTGAAGTTTAGTGGCTTACAGAAAACTAGTCTAATAGACTATCCAAACAAAGTATCTTCTGTACTCTACACACCAGGATGCAATTTGCGTTGTCCATTTTGTCATAACTGGCGCATTGTGGTTGATCCTAAACCACCATTTTTACAAGCTAAAACCGCACTTAACATCCTTGAGAGCCGCAAAAAGTACATTGATGCTGTTGTTATAACTGGTGGGGAGCCAACTTTGTATAAAGACCTCCCAATATTTCTTGGTAGATTAAAGAAAAAAGGATTTCACCTCAAATTAGATACAAATGGTTTTTTTCCTAAAGTTTTGCAGAAATGCTTGCCTTTTGTTGATTATGTAGCGATGGACGTTAAAACAACACCTAAGAAGTACTCTCTATTGGGTGCTAAAGAAACAGGTGACTTGATTCAATCAATTAATATGTTAAAAAGAGGAAAAGTAGCCTATGAGTTCAGAACAACAGTTGTTCCAGGATTAGTAACCTACGAAGATGCACTTCAAATGGGTCAACTTTTGAGCGACGCAAAAAAATTAGTCCTCCAACAGTTTATTCCAGATGACACGCTTGATAAAAAATATAAAAAAATTGAACCCTACTCTATAAGGGAAATTAAAAACTTTGAAAAAGCCATGAAGAAATATGTCAAAAATGTCTCATTAAGAATATAGTTTTTTTCTAAGAAGAAAAACAAGTTTGATTTTTACTTCTTCAATGAATTTTTCATAGAATTTCTCTTTAGGATCCTGAATGGTTTAGTTATTAAAATTTTGATTAATATTTAGTTATTTATTGTATTTTTTTCGATTGGATATAATTGTAGTCTGATT
>JAOZGY010000081.1 GCA_026015145.1 Candidatus Bathyarchaeota archaeon
TGAAAAATAATAAACGAATTTTACTTCCTGTTATTATTATTTTAACAATAATTTTTATTGGTGTAGGTATATACTCACAAAGTTTACCTCGAAAGCTATACCCTGGAGAAATTCTTGAGTATGAAGGACAAAATCTTTCATCAATAAATGATTTTAGAGAAAATTCAATCAGAGGACCTCAACAAATTAACTTGACAACCTATAGTTTAACCATAACAGGTCTCGTAAACAATACAATTGAATACTCCTATGAAGAGATTTTAAATAATTTTCAAAAGTATCAAAAAGTAACAACTTTACATTGTGTTGAAGGCTGGTCAGTAACAATTCTATGGGAAGGTTTCTTATTAGAAAATATAATTGAAAAAGCAGAAATTTTTCCTGAAAGTGAAGTTGTAATCTTTAGGGCTTACGATGGTTATTCAACTTCTCTTCCACTAGAGTATATCAAAAATCAAGAAATATTATTAGCATATAAAATGAATGATATAGTACTTCCACATGAAAGAGGCTTTCCTTTTCAACTAGTTTCAGAAAGTAAATATGGTTACAAATGGATAAAGTGGATTACTGAAATTGAATTATCTACTGATACCGACTTTAGAGGATACTGGGAAACAAGAGGTTTTTCAAACGATGCAAACATAGATTGATCTACTTTCATAATTTCATAAAGATAAATTTATAATAGATGCGAAAACTTGATAGTACCAGAAGGTTAAAAAACAAGAGTATTGATTCATAAAGGTAAAATAGTGTAATCTTAATTGATTTGATATATAACAAAGATAGATTTGTTATATTGATTAAACTCACTTAAAAAATAATCTTACAAACTTGGAGGTCACAATCACGGGAAATTCCCAAACATTTACAATAAAGTATGTTACGCAAGCTAGATTTGAAATAGATGGTGTAGTAGAAAAACCAGATGTTATTGGAGCAGTTTTTGGTCAAACAGAAGGACTTTTTGGACCAGAACTAGACTTAAGAGAACTTCAAAAAACAGGACGTATTGGACGAATAGAAATAGAGTTACAATCAAGAAATGATAGAACTTCTGGCACAATAACAATCCCAACCAGTCTAGATCGTGTCTCGACAGCATTAATTGCGGCTAGCATCGAAAGCATTAATCGTGTAGGTCCATGTTCAGCAAAAGTTAGACTAGAAAAGATTGAAGACATTAGAGAAGCTCGAAGAAAAGAAATAGTAAATCGCGCAAAAGAAATTCTTCACAAATGGAACATTGAGTCAATGCCATCGGTCGATGAAGTTTACAAACAAGTATCAAACACAATGAAAGTTGGAAAAGTAGGAAAGTATGGACCAGAAAGTCTCCCCGCTGGGCCCAAACTGGACCAATCAAAAGAAATAATAATCGTAGAAGGACGAGCAGATATCATTAATCTAATGCGTTGTGGCATAATGAACACTGTTGCTATAGAAGGAGCAAAAATTCCTGATTCTATAAAAAAACTTACAAAAGAAAAAGAGACTACAGCTCTGCTAGATGGTGATCGTGGAGGCGATTTAATACTTAAAGAATTGATGCAGGTTGCATCCATAAAATATGTTGGTCGAGCTCCTCGAGGAAAAGAAATTGAAGAATGTAACTGCAAAGAAATAATCAAAGCATTAGCGGAAAAGGTTCCAATTATTAAACCACATAAACCTAAAAGAGAAAGCAGAAAATCTGAAATTCCAGCAGAAATAATCAAGGCCGCGAAAACCTTAGAGGGAACACTTGAAGCAGTTCTTCTTAATGGAAAATTAGTTCAAATTGAAAGACTACCAGTAAGCAAATTAGCTGAAAAACTTCAAAAAACTAAAGGTGTTAAATGCATTATCTTTGATGGAATTATCACGCAAAGAATAGTTGATATTGCAGCTGAAAAAAATATCAAAAAGATAGTAGCTTCACGAATTTCTGAAGCTGTAAAACCGGTTTTAAACGTAGAACTAATCACATTTCAAGATGCTCTAATCAAATAGATATACATCAATGGAAACCGTTTTTTCTTCAACAAACAGTACTCAACAGATAATAAAAAACGAAGATCCGTTTCGATAAAATATTAAACTCTTCGAGGCTTCGAAGAAACAAGAAAAACTTAGTATCTGATTACATCTTGATTAATTAATATTGAAATTCAATTTGAAAAGAAATTTTCGAACAATGTTATCTAATCAATAGCTGGATTCCTTTTGTTAGTCCTCTTGTGTAAGTTGAATAAATACGCATCAAGACTTTCTATATATTGAATTTCTTTACTGGTTAAAGCAATTAATTTTTGCCAAAAAATCAGGTTATACTTAATCTTAGTATGTTCTAGACTTTCTTGAAGATACTTAGTGCCTTCTTTTCCTCGTTTATCAAAATCTAATAATAAAATCACTTTTAGAGCACCTATCTCATGGATTTCGGAAACAACATCAAAAAATGATTTGCCTTTAGTTTTCACTGTGATAATAATTCCGCTAATACCTAGCTTTCGAAGAGTTTTAACATCATTTTTTCCTTCCACTATTATTGGAATTCCATTCTTAGATTCTTCGGCTAAAGAATTCAAGATTTTTAATAGCTTTTCTTCTTTTTCCTTTAGTCGAGTTGACAAACTTTTTTTACCTTGTTATTTTCGCTTTTTTGATAGTTTTTAAGCAGTCCATAGCATCTCGATTATTCGCGAAATATCGTCTGACAGGTTCTAGAATATTAAATAATTCAAGAGCTACTGCGTTTTTTAAGTCTTGAGGATGTAGTTTTCCTTGCAAAAAAGCAGTCTTAAGTTCAGAGAAATTTTCAAATTCTATTGATCCACCAAACTTTAATGGTCTTGAAACATTAAAAGATTTTTTTTCTCGAAAAATTATGTATTTACAAATGTCAATAACTGGATTAAATTCAATAGTTCTTTCTGGGCAAAAAGCTCTTTTCATTTTTTTATTGATTTCCTCAAATGAGTCATAAATGAAAATACATGTTTCAGGTTTGCTCTTAGACATCTTTGCTGAAGCCAAAGCTTCTTTTCTTTGACCATCAGGTATTGGCCATAAACTAGGTTTTTCAAGTCCTTGTAGAAGATGGTGATGTACACAAACAGGTTTCCAATTTCCGATCCTCTCACCAATTTCACGAGCAACAACATTTGCTTTTCTTTGATCCATCCCTAGCTGACAAATCTTTACCTTCATATGAAAAATATCAGCAACCTGCATTGGAGTATAAAGAAAATCTGAAACATATTTTGCTTCAGTTTCTTTTCTTCCCGCAATTTCTAAAGTTCGAGTCGTACGAGCAATAGTTAGGTTTTTTGCAATTTTTACTGTTTTTGCCCAAAAATCTAGATTTTTGTATTCTTCATCAGAATAGATAAATTCTATTTTGTCAGCAGGTACGTCAAGTGCAATCCAGGAATGCCGAAACAATTCAGCAGCTTTTCTGATCATGCTTAAGTCCCCAGCAAACTTGTTGTTAAGCCATGCATGCCAAGTTGCCAAAAATGCTTTGAAACGCAAACCTGCTTCTGCAAAATCCTTCATTTTATAAGCACAAATTACACCTGTTCCTAAATGTACTAAACCTGATGGTTCCCATCCATTATAGGCAATTGGATGATCCTCAGTCTCTAACAGTTCTCTTAATCCTTGAGGAGTTAAAACTTCTTCAGTTGGAGACCTGCAGATTAACTCAATTTTTCTTTCAATATCCAAGGTAGTACCAGCTCTAATTCTTTCTAAACTCATATGGAATTGCTAAACTTAAAAATTTAGTTTAATACAAACCAGTTTTCGCATAGCGGGTTGATGTTTTCCATGTAACCAAACACTTAGCTTCACTGTGGAGCGATACGCTCTTCTAGGCTAAGCTCTCTCAGCATGGGATTTTTCCCGCGTCCATTGTGTCCCATGTTTGGGTAAACCTGCCTTAGGGCAAAGTAATTTCTCAGGTTCTTGTGTTTTTCTATTTTCTATTTTATTTTCTATTTTCATATTTTATTCACTTTTTTATTTTTCATCTTTTGCGGGATGATACTTGTCCCTTTCTTGTGTGGCAATAATAAATCTTTAGCCTCAGCGACCTTTGCCAAAAAAAGGAAAAGATTTATGTTGACACCTTATTCGTTCGCAAAAAAAATAATTACTTGTTTTTTGCGGTCTTGACCTTGTTGCCCTTCAGTTTAATTAGGGCAACCCTTGTTTTAGAGCGAGCCCCTTTTATGGGGTATGCTCGCGCTGAGTATTTTCTGGATATTTGAGAATTTATCTTCAAAAAACCTAAATCGTGTTCAAACATAATTGGACATAGTGCACTTTTTAGATTAAAATTTAATCCCAAACCCCAATCCCAAATTGCTATAAACTGGAATGAAAGCTTCTTTTTTAAAGAATAGTAGTAGTCACCGCTACATAAAGCAAAAGACCAACCACATACGCTAGGACCCACAGAATCAAGGTTGATTGCCAAATCCTCTTGCTCCTATCCGCGAAATCAGTTGACCGAGGACGCCACAATGCCACAACCCATATCGCAGAGACTAATGTAGCAATACCGAAAAAACTATGTGCACCAAACACAGCCATTGTCGAGGATGGACTTGTTAGTGCCTGCATAGCACTACTGTCCGCAAAAAGAATTGATACCAAAAAAATTCCAGTTAGCTTAATAGCAACTGTTACTATCAAAATGATTCCATGGACAAAATAATTGCCTTTCATTCTAAAAGCCATGCTCACCAAGAGTGCAACTAGATAGACAGTTTGAACCGCAAGAAGTATCCAAGGCTCTATCAATCTAAATTCACCCCCAATAAAATAAGTAGCATTTACCTCTTTAATTTTTGCGTAAAAAACATCTTTATGTATCGTTGGATGGCAGATAATTGTCTTTCTAGTACACTTCTGTATATAAGGCAAACTAACTGATTGTTGTCAGACTGTTTTGTGTGTGTGCATTAATATTTAATTCAAATAATATTAATCTCAGAATAAAAAACTAATTTTTTAATAAGTCTTTTATGTTTTTGACTCATAAATACAAGACAATTTTTATTTACTAATAGAGGAGGTGATATCCATCCCAGAAATGCTGGATCCTTTCAAGGACCGTAAAAAGGTAAAGGAGGAGATTATGTGTGCCTTTCGTGGTGTTATTGGAGAGATAGCTTCTATTGTATTCGCTTTGTTAGGAGTCATTAGTGAGGGCTTTGACATCGCTCTTTGGTTGGAACCAAGGAGTTGGTTACTGCTAGCAATTGTTGCTGGTATACTTTGCTTACCAAATTATATGAAATCAGTTGGTGCTAGGCATTTGTATGGCATAGAATCTGAAAGAGAGAAAAAGTAGATTCTTTTTTAATCCCTATTTTTCTTTCTCTTCTTAGGTATTTTATAAAAAAGGTATCTTTCTTCATTAATAATGATTTTTTAATTGTTTTTTAGAATTAATAGAGGTTAGTTTCATAGTATTTTATATCATTTTTTTATTTTAAGATATTTTATGTGTTAGCTCTTAATTCCTATTATTTCGTTATTTAACAGAAAATGATGTTGTTTTGTCTTTTATAACGGGCTGGATTGTTTCCCATGTAACCAAACACTTAGCTTCACTGTGGAGCGA
>JAOZGY010000088.1 GCA_026015145.1 Candidatus Bathyarchaeota archaeon
GTATTAAAAACAACACTTGGACCACGCGGTATGGATAAAATGCTTATTGATGGTTTAGGCGACATAACAATAACCAATGATGGTGCAGCAATTCTAGATGAAATAGATGTTGAACATCCAGCAGCAAAAATGATGGTAGAGATCGCCAAAACACAAGATGAAATGGTGGGTGATGGAACCACCTCAACCGTAGTTTTAGCAAGTGAACTTCTTAAAAAAGCTGAAGAGCTACTTGACCAAAATATCCACCCTATTATGATAGTGAGCGGATATCGAAAAGCTGCACAAAAAGCTATCGAAATTGTAAACAAAGTCTCTATACCCGTTGATATTAAGGATCGAAAAACTCTGTTAGAAGTTGCTTTTCCTTCTTCTTTAACTTACGTCTTGGTTCCATTCCATATTCCTTCCCATATCGTTGAACGAAATAATAAATGTGATATGGTTTTAGATGGGGATACCCCATTGGTTCAGGTTCACCAAAATACATTTCCTTAGCGATTCTTTGAGCACTCCATCCTTCTTCATCCCAAAAATAACCAAGCGCGTTAAGAAAATCATCAAGTTGTTCATCTGGAATTAGTTTATCTTTACCATAAACCATTTACTTCATCTCCACACACAAAAAAAGTATAAACTCTAAAATAAAGAGTGAGTTGTTCACCTTTTATTAATAATTTTTAATAAATTCTACTCGGATTTCCATAAAGTTTTCTTTGTTGGTTTTATTTTTGGTTCCTTTGTTTGTTTCTTCGGTATTGGGTTCTCCTTTGTTGTCTCCTCATTTTCTTTATAAGCACTAAGTTGTGAGTAAGCTGTGTTCAGCTCATGTACTTGGTAAATTAGATCTTGGATGTAGGCTTTGTTAGAACCAATTTCGGATTTCAAATCTTCGTTTTGTTTGACCAAACTCAAAACTTGGTTTCTTAGTTCTTCCATTTCCTCACCCAACTTAGTGACCTTAGATTTGTCCAATCCAAAAACTGTGAGGTAGGGTTCAACTTTCAAATACTCCTTAAGCAGTAGTCCTTCTGACCTTTCCAAGTAGCTTCCTGAAACAGTTGTTTTATGACCCATCATTGCATTAATGAATCCGATATCAATGTTAGCATTTGCACAAGCAGTTCTGAATAAGTGTCTGAAACGTTTAGGTCTAAAAGGTTGACTTAATTTCTTTTTGACATATCCCATTTTCTTAGCTGATTTTCTATAATTAATTGCAAGTGCATGAGCTTCTAATCTACGTCTGATTGTTTGTTCTCCTTTTTTAATCTCCCTTCCAAGAAACAGTGGTTCTTTATCTTTTGCACCTGCTTTTTCTTGTTCTACATATCTTTTAAGAAATTGAGTTGCTTCTTCACTAAAGTAAACTTTGAAGGGTACACCATCTTTTGATCTGTTTCCACTCCACAAGAAACGTTTAGTTTTTGAAGTATCTCCTTTACCATCTTTCACAAATTCAATATTCAATTTCAATAAATCTGTTGCATCAGCTCCAGTAGACAACAAACACAAAGTAATGGTTTGATCTCTAAAGTTTAGGTTTTGAATAAATTGCTGAAGTGTACCATTGTTAAAAATCATTTTATCCGTTACTTCATCATAATCATAAATCTTGACTTTTCGATCCCTTTGTGCAACTTGGCTAACTGTTCTTTGTGGAGTTCCAAAACGTTTTGGAAAGAATAGATCATTGTGAGTGTAAAATCCTCTAATAAAACCAATTTGAGTTACTGCACTGTTATGTACTAATTTTTTATCATCAACCATCCAGTTGAAGAAATCAGTTATTTTTGAGGTAGCATTTTTAATGTCTTTTTTTGCTTCCTCTAAAAGTTGATCTGGATTAAGTCCAGTGAACTTTGAGAATTTTATAATAACACTCGTTCTATTGTTTCTTGCCGACTTAGTGAATTTCTTATTTCTGCTCATCGCAGTTTGTTCTAAGCTCTCAAACCAATTCTTAATACTGTCAAATTTCAGGTATTCTAGTGTTTCCCATTTTGTTGTTCTTGATATCTCCTTCTTTTTTTGATTTGGTTTGAGAGAATCTTTAAGTTTAGGAGCTATCAATCTAAATCACTATAATAAATAATAATATGATTAGGACATATAAATAATACTAAAAAAAGTAAGGATAACCATACTAATAGCTAAGTATTAAAATTCTCCTAATCATCTATAAGACAAACAGCAAAGAAAGAGAATCAAGAATAAAACAATTTTCAGGTTAAAAAGACTTGGCAAAAAACAAGAAAGCGGATGCAGAGAATGCTGAAAAAGGGATAAAGATCATTAGAGGCATTTGGTTTGTAGCAGGAACGATTTGCTTAGCATTAGGAGCAATAGGCATAGTATTACCAATTCTTCCAACCACACCTTTCCTATTAGCCGCTGCTGCATGCTACTACAAAAGTTCTCCAAAAATGCACAAGTGGTTATTAAACAACAAATATTTCGGAGAATATATTAGAAACTATAAAGAGGGCAAAGGAATTCCTAGAAAAACTAAGGCTACTGCCCTGACAGTGCTTTGGGTTACAATTGGCGTGTCATCATTTTTCTTTTTGGATCGCCTTTTACCCGGATTTTTAGTTTTACCAATGCAATTAATAATGATTAGTGTAGCCATAATAGTCACAATATATATGCTAAGATTACCAACTTATCAAAAAACATAGACAAAGTTCAGTTTGTTGATTTTTTTTATTTTATTATCCAGCACCCAAATAAAAAGATAAAAAATATCTAAAAAAGATTAATACCTTTTGCCTATAATCATATAAAGATTAATCATTGGTGAATTTTTTGGCTAATACATATGGTCCTTTAGTAGGTGATAACTATGACCCATATAGGCTGCGAGTTTTCATTCCAGTAGGAGGAAGAGCAACTCGTCTTCTTCCATTGACAGCAGAAACAAGCAAAGCAGCTTTACGACTATTAAATAGACCGTTAGTAGAATTTGCTTTGTTATCTCTTGCGCGTCAAGGTATACGAAATTTTATTTTTGGAATAAAGGGATACACAAATTACAGGGATTTATTCGATTATTTTGGTTCAGGTTATGGTTTTTCTGTTAGATATAACATAAAACCGCGGATTCACATAAAATATCAACCTAATATTAATGATATTGGAAGCGCTGATTCTGCAAGAATAAACATGAATTACTATAATATTGGAACATTAGTCTTTGCTGTCCAAGGGGATAATATTTTCGAAATTGATGTCAAGGATCTTATAAATTTTCATCTCGAAAAAGGCGCATTGATGACAATTGTTCTTAGAGAAGTAGAAAATGTCAAGGGACTTGGAATTGCTGACATTGATAAGAACAATAGAATTAGACGATTTATTGAAAAACCCCTACAAAAAAATGCTCCTAGTAATCTTGCAAACACAGGTTTATATGTTATTTCTCCTGAAATAAAGACAGTTTTCAAGGAAAAAGGAATTAAAAAAATAATTAAAAAGAGAAATAGATTAGATTTTGGTTATGATTTCATACCCTATCTAACACGCACAGATCGAGCAGTATACGGTTATAAATTAAAAGGAAGATGGTTTGATGTTGGAACTCCAAGTAACTACTTGAAAGCAATGAATAATCTTCTTCACGGTAGTTTTAAGATGCTAAAAGATTTTGGTGGAAGAATAGATGAAAAACACCAAATTTGGGTTCAAGGCGAAAGTGATGACTCAGCTAAAAGGAGACGAGAGATTGTTCGAAGAATTAAACAGGGAGAAATTGAGATTGAAGGTGCAGTGGTTATTGGGAGGCATTGCTTGATTGAAGATGGGGCAAAAATAATCAATTCTTGTATTGATAATTTTACCAGGATTGGTAAAGATGTTAGAATAGAGAATTCAGCTATATTAGATAGAACGATAATTGAAAAGAATGCGGAGATATTAGATAGCATTTTAGGGCGACATGTGACAATTCATTCAAACGCAATAAATCCAACAAAAGTTAACTCAACCTCAGTTATTGGAGATAATGTTACAATAATAGAAGGAGGCACAATATCAGGTACAAAAATTTATCCTCATCAAACTGTAAGAGGTAATTATCAAAACGAGATTCTAATGGGATTTAGGCCTTAAACCATTTAAAAATTAAATACTTAGTTGTATTTGATTTCAAATCTGGCACAGCCAGAATGAAGCGTTTTCTAACAGTTGTTGCTAGCCTCCCAGCTTTTACTATCTCTGTAGCTGTGATTCTATCTCTTTTTGGCTTTACTGAAACCATATAAGGTGCATGTTCTACTCCTGGCCCGTATTTATAAACTGCAAAATCACATCCAAATTTTATTCCAGGAGTAACGATTAGACCACTATTTCTAAGATCTTTATATACAGCGTATTTTTCGTCAAAGAAATGGTATAATTTTTTAGCTTTATTTTTAAGTTTCACTAATCCGACTTTTCGTTTTTTAGGACCTTGGGTTATAACGACTTTACCATTTTCAGCAAGAAAAAAACCTTCCATTAAATCTAAAATTAAAGGTACCTTGAATTCTGGTATTTTTGGTTTTGGAATTCCCAGCGGTTTACCAAAATAACCTGATTTAAATAATTGGGATCCATCTTTAGGATCCCACACGACTAGAAAATTGTCTATTAACTCGACTTTGGTTTTAGCCATATGATTTTTTCGCTCTCTACTAAATTGTAAAGGAAAGCATACGAGCGGCATCAGCGGCATCTTCAGCCTTATCAGCTGAATTTTCTAACATCTGAAGGATATCTCTCAAAAGCAATAATACTGGCGTGTCTAGTTTGCTGTTAAGTGTTTTTATAGTTATAGCTCTAAAAAGAGTATCAACAGTTCTTTCAGCAATTTCAACATCAGTAGCTTTTTCTAAAGTTTTTGCGGAACCATAAGTTAGAACCATCATTACCTCTCTTAATTTGAGAATTGCTTCAAGCACAGCATCAGAGAGTGTTATCAAATCCTTTTTTATATCTTCTGGAACTTTCCATTTGTGCTCCATTATTTCCAATAAATAATATGCAATTCCTTCTGAAAAATCTCCAATTTCACTTGATAAATTTGTAAATCTAAGAAAATCTTCCCTACTAAGTAGTATAGCTCCGATTGCTGCGAGCTCTTGAGAGACAAGCCGGCGAGCTTTGACTACTTCTTCTTCTTCTTTTTTTATTTCACTGAATAATTTTTTAGCGGCTTCTTTGTCACCATTTAAAAAATATTCAAACATTTGAGGAATTTTCCTATTTACGTCTAAGACCTTGCGTAAATTATCTCGACAAGCACTTAATGCTCTGCGTTTAACACGTTGTTCAGTTTCTGCTGGAAGTACCAAACTTTTTACCACCCACAATCAATCATTAATTCTACTCAAAACTAGTACACTGGTCTACTAAAAAAGATAACTACTTGGATTTAATAAAATCACCAAAATCTTCGAATGTTATTTTTCCTTTAAAATAATCATCTAATAACCTCGGCAAATCATTGGTAGCTACTCTCACTTGTTTCCATAAATCGCGATCACGAATTGTAACAGTATCATCGATCATTGTTCTGTAATCTATAGTAAGACACAGTGGAACACCAGCTTCATCGGCACGTGCATATCTTCTTCCTATAGAACCCGCATCATCAAACTCGACTAGAAGATCTTCAGTTCTCAATAAAGCAGATATCTCTTTTGCTTTTTCATTTAAGCCATCCTTGTTGACCAAAGGAAAAACTCCAATTTGAATTGGCGCAATACTTCTTGGGAAACTCAGGATAGTTCTATTATCCTTATTTTTTAATGCATATTCCAGGGCAACATAAAAGAGTCTGTCAACACCAAAACTAGGTTCAACAACATGCGGAATAAAACGCTTACCTCGAACAATATTCTTTTGTTGAGTTACTTCTACCTGATTTTCTGATATTTTTTTATCTCCAATCATATAATAGCCCTTTTTTTCAAAGGATTCAATAATATCCTTAGCTGGAGTCTTAGAAATAGTGTTGATAATTTCTGCAGTTTTTTCTTTGAACTTTGGACCAATTAGATCCATTTTTGGTTTAACAAAATATTGTATTTTCTTAATAGGTTTCTCTAGCTCCTTGAAAATCCTAAAATCTGCTCCAGTAGCTTTCATATGAGAGCTAAGATCATAATCAGTTCGATAAGCATGGCCAGAAACTTCTATCCAACCCCACCGATCAACATACACTTCTTGGTCAAAACATTGAGTTGCATAATGTGCTTTTTCCCAGGGAAGTTTTTCAATAAAACGTTGTTTTTCCACTGGAATACCAATCTCTAAAAGAAGCTTCTGAGCCATTACCATAAAGAAAATTTGCCATTCAGAGCAAACTACTTTCTTATCTAAAGCTTCCTGTACGGTGAAATTGGAGGTTTCTTCTTTTCCTTTTTTCCGTTTTTCAGCCAATAAAATAGGTAAAATTTCATTTTCTATTTCGCTAATAAAATTACTTTCTGCTTTTTCAGGATCAAAGAAGAATTCCAAATCTGCAATAGTAAATTCTCTAAGTCTTATTAGTCCCTGTCTAGGAGAAATCTCATTTCTAAGAGCATGGCCAATCTGAATAACTCCAAAAGGAAGTTTTTCTCTAGCCATTTTATATAAACGATTAAACTCTACAAAGATATTTTGAGCAGCTTCCGGTCTACCATAACCTGTAGCTCCCGAATAAGGGCCAATAGTAGTTTTAAACATTGTCAAGAATTGAGTTGGTTCTTTAAGATTAGCCTTACAATCTAGGCATTCTAGTTTATTTTTTTTAATTATTTTTTTTATTTCAGACAAACTCATTTTTTCAATGTCAAGTAAGCTGATCCCTAATTTTTCATTAATTAGATAGTCAGCTCTAAATCGTTTACCACAATCTGCACATTCAACCATCGATTCTTTAAAGTTGTTTACATGTCCAGAAGCTTCAAAAACTTTTCCAGGAGTAACGATGGAAGATTCGATCTCAAGAATTCCAAGTTTTTTAACAAAAATATCTCTAATTTTAGATTCGATATTTAGTTTTAATTGTGTCCCTAAAGGACCATAAGTAACAAAACCACCAACACCACCATAAATCTCAAATGATTGCCAAAAAAAACCTCTCCTGCGAGCTAATTCATTAATTAGTAAGAATTTATCAAGCTCTCTACCGCTACTCATAACAATAACCCTTTTTTAGCTTATGGAAAGCGAAGAAATTAAAAGGTTCCCATAAAATTAAACTAGCGGAGTCCAAGAGGGAATATTATTCAATCCGTTATTTAGATATCGTGTTTATAGATTATAATTAAAAATTTAGTTTTTCTTCTTTTTCGTAAATCAAAAAAAATTAGGTGCAAACGCATTCCATTACAACTTTTAGATTTTAAAAAATAAATGATATTGAAAAAGAGATCTATTTCGATACAGATTAGAACGAGATTCAGCTATCGATGCTTTTTATAAGGACATCACCAATAAGAAAAGCCAATATAAGGTGTTCAAATTGTCACAAGTTAAAGTTGCTCTAATAGGTGTTGGGAATTGCAGTTCATCTTTTGTTCAAGGTCTAAACTACTATGCTAATTTATCATCAAAAGAAAACCAGATTGGACTACAAAATCCATTTCTAGGAGGAATGACTCCGTCCGACATTCAAATTGTTGCAGCTTTTGATATCGATGAAAATAAAGTAGGAAAGGATGTATCAGAAGCTATTTTTTCAGGACTAAACAATGCCCCCAAAGTTGTTGATGTTCCGTTAACAGGAATAATAGTTAGCAAAGGACCACCTCTTGATGGAGTTAGCGAGGGAATAAAAAGCAAAATTAAGATTAGCAAAAAACCTGACGCTGACGTACCAAGAATACTCAAAGAGACAGGCGCTGAAATTGTGATAAATCTGCTTCCAAGTGGAGCAGTAGAAGCATCCAAATGGTATGCTAACCAGGCCTTAAACGCAGGATGTGGTTTTGTAAATGCGACTCCAAGCTTTATTGCTAGTGATCCAAAATGGGAAAAGCGTTTTGAAGATAGGGGATTACCATTAGCAGGTGATGATTTAATTGATCAAGTTGGCTCTACTGCTCTTCATAAAACACTCCTAAGTTTATTATCAGATAATGGAGTAAAAATCCTTGAAACCTATCAACTGGACGTTGGTGGAGGAGCAGAATCTATGGATACGCTGGATCGAACCCGAAAAGTTAAACGCAACATAAAAACTCAATCTGTAGCTTCGGCTCTACCATATAAAGTTGAAATTGTAGCAGGTTCAACAGACTATGTAGATTTTCTAGAAAACAAGCGGGATAGCTATTTCTGGATCAGGGGAAATTATTTCTGCAATACACCAATGCAAATAGACTTAAAATTCTCAACAGTTGACGCACCTAATGCAGGGTCAGTGCTTTTTGATGTCACAAGAGCAATGAAAATAGCGTTAAACAAGAAACTTAAAGGTGCAATAATTCCAGTTTGCGCATTTGCTTTTAAAAAGACACCGCAAATTGAACCAATTAAAAATATCAAAGAAAACTTCAAAAAATACATCAAGGAAAACAGTTAAGTTAGATCAGTTTGCATTTGAGATTTTGGTTAACTCGCTCAGAATCTTTTCCTTTGTTTTAAATTCTTTAATTTTTTCTTTAAGCTGTGTTATTGTACTTACAGGTGTAGGATCTATCCTATTAAGAATTGCATGGTAAACGCTTGTGAAATCGCCAATACAAATAATTGATAACATTTTAGCTAGATCGGTTTTTCCTCTACTCCAAACTTCGAACATGTTTGAAGGCGAGGATAAAAAGGGCTTAGTCAATTCTATCCTACTCCTTATTTGCATTGATTCGTTTTTATCCCTAAGAAATATTGCAGAGTAGAATTTAGAGAATTTTCCAGGTTGTTCCCAACCAACAATCTCATTATGAGTAAGTTCAGAGAAAACTTCCCACCTAGATGGAATTTTACTGTTTTCGTTAAACTGTTGTTTAAAGCGACGTGCAACACTACCAAAAAGTCCATGAGCATATACTACTGGTACAGTATCGCCAATCCCTAATGCCAATGTCTTCGAATAGTTTTCATTTGCAGGTATTTCAGGAGAGTTCTCATCACTGATTTTCTCTAGGATATTTGCTGCTTCAGATAATTCATCGGAAATACCAGAGATTAAACCAGATTTCTCAAACGCTATCAACAAAGGAGTAAACATGTAAGGTAAAGCAGCACGAGGAGGCATCCCTGATGGAACTATAAAATGCGGTACATTTGTTTCTTTAGCGTATTTGATAAGATCGCCACCAGAGCTTATGCAATATAACATGCATTCCTTTTTTAGGGCATGTAAAAAAGCACTAAGGGATTCCTCAGTTTCACCTGAGTAGCTTAGAACTAGAACGAGGCTGTCTTTATTCGCATAGGTTGGAAGAGAATAATCCCTAATAATTTCTATTGGAACATTGACTTTATTTTTTGCCCAATCTTTTAGGAGTTCTCCACCTATTGCAGAACCACCCATTCCAGCAATAATAATATTTGAAGGCTTGGGATAGTTTATTAAAATTTTATTAGAATTTTTTTCTGCTTTTCTATAATGTTCACCAATATTTTCAAGATAGGATAACATCTGGCTAGAATCTATTTGTTTAATTTCTTCTATATTATCAAGAATTGATGGATCCATTCTTATTCACTAGGTTACCTTCACTTTTATATTTCCTGTTTTGCTTTTAAGCTAAACGCATGATCTAATATTTTCCATTAAGGAGTTTTTATGAAATGATTGGGAAAAATCTTACAATTGCTATACCTGCTTCAATTATTACAGATACACCTCATCTTCGCGAAAAAACAGCAAAAATAGGATTAGTTGGACGAGCAGCAGCAATTTTCCGAGTTAATAGAATAATAATTTATCCAGATAAAAGCAAAATTACTCAATCCAAAGAAATTGATCTAATTATAAAATTACTAACTTACATTAATACTCCTCAATATTTGCGAAAGAATCTCTTTGGGTTGGATGCTAAATTGAAATATGCAGGAATTCTTCCTCCATTGCGAACTCCAAATCATCCGCTCAACAGTAAATCCAAAAAGTTGATGGTAGGAGAGTACCGTGAGGGAGTCATAATTGGAAAACAAAAAGAGGGAATGCTAGTAGAAATTGGGGTTGAAAAAACTGCGCTTCTAAGGGATCGACAATGGTCAGTTGGAGATCACATAATAACCCAGATAATTAAGATGGGCAAACAAATTGAGGTTCAAAACTTAACAAGAGAGGAAGTTCCTTCGTATTGGGGTTTTTCTGTTGAGGAAAAAAGCTCTTTTGGTAGCATAGCGAGGAATAACGAATTTGATTTAATTATTGCAACATCAAAAAAAGGAAGAAGATTATCAAATAGCTTTGATGAAATCATGGAAAGATGGAAAAACGCAGATAAGATTATATTGGAATTTGGTGCACCAAACAGAGGACTATTTGAGATAGCAAAAAATGAGGGTATAAATCTAAGGGAAAACACAGATTTTGTTGTGAATATCGCTCCTAAACAGGGAACTGCAACAATAAGAACTGAAGAAGCTCTTCTTGCAGCTTTATCTATTTTTAATTTATACATGAGTTATTAGAATAATAAGATTTCATTATTTGAAAAGACGAAGAAGATTTAACACAAAAATTATGAAAAGTAAAGAGATAAATTTGTGTTTAAATATTTGCTGTTCATGGCGAACCTTGATCTTGCAATGCCTTTTGCATTGTTAGTAGTTATGTTAACTACATTTTTTTTTAATAAACGTTCAGAGGAAAAATTGAAAGATGCTCTACAAGGAAGAGAGTTTCGCACCAAAGATGTTATTTTTCTTGTTGCTATAATTACAATTACAATCTCGGCAATTGCATTAATTTCTGCACTAAATCCAGGTCAAATTTTTCAAAACATTATTTTAGTCGTCTTTACGTTGTCATATTCGATGCTTCTTTTTATTTTTTCTTATCTATTCTCAAATTTGAAAAAAAGAAGCGCCCAAATTTTTTCGTTGATGTTTTGTTCTATTGGTTTTTTTATTGGAACAATTAGTCTTCTGGAACCTTTTCTTGATAGCTTAACTTTCTCTAGAGCATTATCCTTTTACCTTTTTGGAATATTTGCTCTTTCAGTAATTTTATTTGAATTCAAAAATGAAAAATTTGAAGAAAGATGGTTTATTGCAATCCAGCCAACTGCATTGTATATTTTGTTTTTCGTTTTTTTCAACTTAGTCTATGATGGTATTTCTATTTGGTCACCAATTCTTTTGAATATTTATGGGCTTCTATTAGCAGTTTTGATAATTCTGTATCTTAGCTCTTTGTTCACTTGGAAAACAGCGTTTATTTTTGCAGTTTTGCTCACAATTGTAGATGTTATCCTTGTGCTAGGTACTGGAAGCATGGTTGTCGCAGCTCAACAATTCACTAATTTAGGACTCCCCATGCTAGTTAGGTTACCAAATATACCGTTGCGTTATGTAGATGGAGTCCTCATCTCTATAGGACTTGGATTAGGGGATTTCTTTTTTGCAGGAATATTAAGTCTTCAAACCTATAAAAAATACGGAAAAAAAATCGGCATAATAGCTGCATTATCAATGACAATATCTTTTGGAATTTTCGAAGCATTTTTGCCAGAAATAATTCAACTCTTAGAACCGATTTTACAACGCGAAATTGGAGGTTTTCCAGGTACATTAATGATAATAATTGGATGGTTACCAATAGTTGCCTGGAAAATCGTAAGCCAAAATAAAAATCAGAGATAAGTAAGGATTTTTTTGAAAAAAGGATTAAAAAGTTTTTTATCCGAATAGAGCACCTAAACCTTCAAGAGCTGCATCTTCTTTTTCTTTTTCGTCCTCAGGTTTCTTTTCTTCTTTCTTCGGTTTTTCCTCTGTTTCAGCTGGCGCTTGCACTGTACCTGGAGTAGCCATCATTGTCGGCGCAGATTTGATTGCTTCATCGATATCTACCTCACTTAAAGAGGCCACTATAGCTTTTACCCTAACTGTGTCAGCAGTAACCCCTGCCGCTTTTAAAACGCTTAATACACTTTCTTCATTAATTTCTTTTCCTGCTTTATGAAGCAGCATTGCAGCATAAACGTATTCCATACATTTTCACCTCTTCATTCAACTATTTTAACTTTTTTAGTTGATACGGCTATTTCCCTTTTTAAGGGGACGGTCTAATACTTAAACCTAGGCATAGCCTATGTTATTTTTCTTGCCGTTTAGAAGAATAACCATTTGCTTAATAACTTTTCGACACACATAAGACGTATTTTCTAAGGAACAGCTTTAGATTCTGGAATTTCAATAGCTAATAATAACTTTAGCTTAGTTGCTGGGAACCCTTTTATTTATATTTTCCATATTTGTCTTGCCGGATGATGAAAAGGCATTAGCTTGACATTAAGGATGAAAGTTCAGAGTTAATCGGACGGCAATTATGAAATTGATCTTTTCAAAAGATACCAATGTTAAAAAACAGTAATTTTTAATAGTATATTGAAACAATCTTTTTCTCTATTCGTCATATAACTTTAGGAGGGAATAAAAACGGATAATTTAGGAGTCAAAATAGTATTAACCGCATCATTCACAGAGATGAGCGACTTCTTTAATAATCCGTTTATGGCTTTTTCAGCAGGTTTTGCTTTAGGACCAATTCCTCTTGGATTTGCCAGAAAAACACTCTATCCACCGATTGAGAGATATCAGAATGGTAGAGTAAAATATGCTCCTTATGGTTTAAGAAAAGTTGAGACAATCCTTTTAGAGAATGGTTTTAACGAGTCAGAAGTTGCTGTAGTTCACCCTGATAATATGGAAGAGTTTATTGGTCCAAGAACTAAAGTAGTTGGAATTTCCTCAATGGACCCAACAGGTATGGGTTATGTGAGCAAAACGTATTCTTCAATAATAGGCGGTGGTGAACCAATGAACGCTGTGGAATTCCAAAAACTTGTTTCAAATTCTGCTATAAAAAAGTTCAACCCCAAAATAATTGTGGGGGGTTTTGGAGCTTGGCAACTAGAAAGAAAACATATGACCGACAAGTATGGAATAGACACAGTGTTAATTGGTGGAAGACCAGAAACCATAACAAACGTCTTCAATAAGATGGTAAATGGTGAACACTTACCACGAGTTATCTTAGATGATGATTCATTATCCAAATGGGATTATAGAACCATGCCCATATGTAAACATGCAGCTATTCATGGAGCAGTTGAAATTTCAAAAGGTTGTGGAAGAAATTGTCAATTCTGCACACCTACTGTCCAATACAAAGTAGATGTGCCTCTAGAAAAAATAATGCAAGAAGTCGATATGACCGTTCGAGAAGGTAGTGAACAAATTACTTTAGTTACAGAAGATTTGTTTCTATATGGTGCAAACAACAACAGATTTGTACCTAATAAAAAAGCAGTAACAAATTTAGTTAAAAGTGTTGCAAATCGTCCAGGAGTAAAAGGCATTCAAGCTTCACATATTTCACTGGCACCAATAGTCAATAGTCCAAGCATGATTAAGGAGCTAGCAGAAGTTTTAATCGATTATAGCTGGTACTCTTTTGGCAAAAAAGATATAATCACTGCTGAAACAGGCATTGAAACTGGAAGTTCACGATTAATGAAAAAATATATGGCAGGTAAAATGTTGCCATACAAACCTGAACAATGGCAAGAAATAGTAACTAATGCCTTTGGAATATTAAATGATAATAATTGGGTTCCATTAGCTACTTTAATAGTTGGGCTTCCCGATGAAAAAGAGGAAGATGTTCTGAAGACGCTTGAATTGATGGACAAATTAAAAAGCTACAAAGCATTTTATGTCCCATTATTTTTTGTACCCTTGGAAAATTGTGTATTAATGAACAATGAAGGAGCTGAGCTTGATTCGTTATCAAAAGCGCGTTGGGACTTTTTCATACTTTGTTGGGAATATAATATTCGTCTTTGGAAACCAACGTTTCTTGAACACAGAATAAAAAATCCAATTCTGTATAGAGCAATAAATAATGTTTTAATTCCTTACTTTGCGGCAATAATGGGTTTCTATTATGGATTTACTCGAGGAAAGCAATTAAAGCAGGCATTCTGGTCTTTGGGGGTAGCTCAAAGCTTAACTAAAAAGAAATAACTAAATCATGTCGTTGTTACTTTTGATTGGTTCAGGATTTGTGGTTTTACGAGCACGAGTAATGTATCCTGTATGACCTGTCATCATTGTATGTGGTCGAGTTTTTCCTCGAGAAATTTGCATTGATCTTATTAGACATTCTATTGTCTCGATAAAAGTAAAGTTATATTCTTTTAAAATCTCAGTAGTTTTCACAACTTGGTCAATTGTTGGACTAAAAGAAATTATTGTTCCTGAGGGTTTTAGTGCTTTGTGTGCATGAGGAACAACCAGCCATGGAGTGGCCAAATCCAATATTACTGCATCCAAATCTCGTTCTTCTATTCCACCAGTTACATCTCTGCTCTTTAATTCTACAAAATCTAGAAGGTTTGCTCGTTTAAGATTTTTTTCTGCATTTGATTTGAATTCTTCGCGGAGTTCATAAGTATAGATTTTTCCTTCAGGTCTCACAAAATGAGCAAGTGCAGTTGTTAGTGCACCTGTTCCCGTTCCCGATTCAACTACGCGACTACCTGAGCTAATTCCACTAAACATGACTATTAATGCTGCATCTTTAGGGTAGGTTATTTGGGTTTTTCTTGATGATTTCATTATATAATCTTCAAGATTTGGTTTTAATGCAGTAAAAGTAATATTTGAACTGCTCTGTATAGTTGAACCAAACGTTTTACCAATTAAATCATCTAATTTCACATAGCCTTTATGAGTATGGAAGGTTTTGTCTGTTTCAATTTTAACTAGATAGGTTCTTCTTGAATCTAAACAAAGTAGTACATAATCTCCTTTGCTAATTGTGTAATTTTGCAAATATTTTTCTCCTTATGAAGTGAAAATATATAATGTGTAATTTAAGCTTTGAATAAAGAAAACAAGAAATTCCATCTTAG
>JAOZGY010000097.1 GCA_026015145.1 Candidatus Bathyarchaeota archaeon
AACTGGAATAAGGAAAAAAAAGAACCATCAATATTATCAAAATTTAAAGATTCAAATAAATCAAAACAAGGATTAAAACAGCAAATTAAAACAGTCATTCAAAGAATAGAGGGACAAAAGAATAAACTAAATAATGCTTCAAAACGATTTGAACAACGTGATGCAACACTTTTCAAACGAATAACAAAAGCCCTTACTGAAAGAGATGCAATGCGTGCAAATGTTTTAGCAAGTGAACTAGCAGAAATACGCAAAGTTGAAAAAATGTTGATGCATGCAGGACTTGCTTTGGAAAGCGTTTCTATTAGACTTAGCACAGTTTCAGAACTAGGTGAAGTATTAACTGTTTTAGCTCCTGCAGCAGGTGTTCTAAACAACATTCGCAGCGGAATGTCTGGAATATTCCCCGAAGCAGGTCGAGAAATTGAGAATATTGGAACACTACTTACTGATATAGTTAGCACAACAAACCAAGACATAGGAAGACCAGTGGATATTAAATCAGCTAGTTTAGAAGCAACAAAAATCTTAAGAGACGCAGAAGTAGCTGCGAGTAAAAAATTACAAGAACAACTCCCAGAAGTTTCAAATGAACTAAAAATTAATGAGAAGACAGATATAATAAATTAGCTAAAACACAATTAAGAGTTTTTTCACTTTCACTATACTCTCTTACCTATCTTCCATAGTCGTTTCTAAAAACGGTTTAAAAAGATTACAAACGTAATGTCTTAACACTTCAAATATAACTCAAAGGAAAGTAAATTTTTGCACCAAAACACTATAATCAAAACCGCACATCCAAGACAATTACTCTCATTGAACACTCAAAACGTAAATCAGTTATTTCCCGGGTTTACTATTGGAGACTTCGCAGTTCTCCACGGATCTAAATCAGTTTTATCTCTATCTTCTCTTTTATGTGTTAGAGCACAACTACCACCCCAACTTGGAGGTTTAGGAAGCAGAGTAATCTTTGTCGATGGAGGAAACAGTTTTAAACTCTACCAAATAGCACGTCTTGCAAGACTACACAATCTTAATCCAGAAAAAATATTAAAAAAAATTCACATTGCAAGGGCTTTTACGGCATACCAAATTACAACACTCATACTTGAAAAACTAAAAGAAACAGTTAGCAGATACAACGCTAAATTAGTGATAATATCTGATATTTTAAGATATTATTGCGATAATGATATTGATCCTGATGAATCCTATCAAATTTACAAGCAAGTGTTAGCTTACCTGTCACGGTTCGCAAAAGAAAACAACGTCATTTTAATCGTCACAGAAAAACATCAAGATAAGAGATTGCATGATCTAACCGTTGCAAAGGCGGATATTGTAATTCAGATTAACCAGTCAAAATACGAGCATGAGTTCATCTTAGAGAAACACAAAAAGTATGTTTTAGGAGTCGCAGACTTTCCCTCTGAAAACCTTACACTCGAATATTTTATAGGATCCTAAGATCTAACAAGGGTAATATAATAAAAAACAAACACCATCTTTTTAATATTAAGTTAGAAAAGATGCTTTTGTTTTCTAGATCTCCAATTTTTTATTTTAGAGCGTTATTGAAAGTTTTTCCTTTTTTAAGACAACTATGACATACACATTCAAATGGAAGATCTTTTGTAGTGCAAGATTGGACATAATTACAACTAGAACATGGAAAATTGTTATTGCAAACAATGCAGTTTTGAAGAAATAATATGTTTTCCTCGTTTAGAATACTTGAGAGCGTATCGATTAGTTTTCTGATATTGTTGTAATTTTTGATATTATACGTGCCTTTAGCTCTGTCGTAGTTTAAACCAAGGCGTAACAAACTGATAAATTGGTTTTTTTCAACTCTAGGAAGTTTAAAACAGTCCTTGTTTAATACAAGCATTTTAGGTATTCCATTATAGTTTTTTCATTTTTATTATGTAATCTGTTTCAGCAAGATCTAGTTCAAACGAAGAAGCAATGGGACTTGTTTTTTCTTTTTCTAACAGGATTTTAATGAACGGGAGCACTTCTTTTTTTGCAGTTATTTTTGATATGTGAAGTTTTCGAGCGATCTTTAAGGAGATAGAATCCAATTTTATTCTTTGGGATTTTGTCCAAAAGAGTTTAATGATTCTTAATGGCGGATAAATGAATTCGAAGGGTTTGAAAGATTCAGGAGAAACTGTTGCAGATTGAGCGACAAGATTGAAAAAATATTTTAATAGACTCCAGTTTTCAACTCCTACTCTACCTCTAAACATGTCAGCTCTTGATAGCAAGTCATAAGCATTAGCTAAATCATCTAAATCAGAGTATCTAAGAGGTAGATTGTCGCTTATGGAAAGAAGAAAATTATCAAAGTTTACATTTGAATAATTAAGTATTTTAGCTGCTTCTTTTGTTGATTTAGCTGAAAACATTCCGCGTAGGGTATCAAACAGGTTAATATCTTGGGTTCTGTTGCTAAGAAGCAAAGTATCTTTGAGAGTAACAATTTTTTCTTTTTTAACTATGCTTTGCAGATCATTTATTGCCGACCGTACATCACCTTGACTATTGAGAGCAATTCTCTCTAGAGCTTCAAATTCTACTTTTATATTTTCTCTTTCACAGATTTTCTGCAATAAAGTGATTATTAATGGTAGACGTATCTTTTGAAATCGAATTAGTTTGCTAACTTTTCTTAAGGGTCTGATCTTTTGAAGATCAGGATCATTAGCCGCCATTATGACGGGAACAAGGGATTCATTCACAATTTTAATAATAGCTGGAATACCACCTCGGTCTTGCTGACCAAAAACTCCATCGACTTCATCTAAAAATAAAATATTTCCTTTAGTTTTCGAAGTGAAGTTATCCAGAGCAAGATAAGATGTTGCGGGTTTTCCAATTTTATTTATTGCATTTTTTGTTCTTGTATCACTAGCATTCATCTCTATAAGTAAATAGCCAAATTGATTTGCTACCGCATTCACTAATGCTGTTTTACCTACTCCAGCAGGTCCGTATAATAAAACCGCTTTTTTTCTTCTTTTTTTACTTTTTAGCCAATCAATAAAAGCAGTTTTAGCTTCTTTATTGCCTAAAATGTCAGAAATATCTTTTGGACGGTACTTTTCAACCCATAGATGATCGACACTCAACTAAATTTCCCTTTTTTATTTTCCATATTTCGAAAATTGAGCCAGAAGCGCGCTTAGTTGAATATCGCTATTGGCTCCTTGAGTTAAACGAAAGTCATATTCTCCAATAATACTTGTTAATTCAGCTTTTTGGGAATCAGACAAGTATGAAACTTTCATTAGTTCTCTTTGCATTTGACGAACAATTTCTGAACCTGAAAAGCCATATTGACCAATCAAATCATACATCATTTTTCTAGCCTCTATAAAGTTACCACCTAAAGCTTTGGTAAGCATTAGTTGGACTTGTTTTGGATTAGCTTCTCCGACAACTTGGAGCACTATTTTTTCTGTAATTTCTCCTTCCCCATAGGCAGCCGCTGTTTGAAGCGCATTAATAGCATATCTTAAATCTCCTTCGGAGTATTCAATTATTTTCTCAGCTACCCCAGAAGATAAACTCAGATTTTCTTTTTGTGCAATATTTATTATATGTTCAATCATTGCTGGTTTTTCAAGCTTAGAAAAACGAAAAATCGCACACCGACTCTGTATGGGTTCTATTATTTTGTTAGAATAGTTACATATCAAAATGAATCTGCTGGTTCGTGAACTCTTCTCCATTATTCTCCTAAGAGCTGTTTGGGCAGGTCGAGTCATTTGATCGCTTTCATCTAATATTATAAGTGCAAAGGGTACATTTCCAAAACTTGCTCTGCTATAACGTGAAAAACCCTTAATTCTTTCACGAACAGTGTTTATTCCTCTTTCATCAGAAGCATTTAATTCTAAAGTGAAAGTCTTCCGGTTATCTCCGAAGAGTTCTCTTGCTATACATAATGCCACTGTTGTTTTTCCTGTACCTGGTATTCCTGATAATAAGAGGTGGGGCATTGTTTTTGGGTTTTTCAAAAAGACTTGAATACTCTCCACTATATGTTGTAAACCTATTATTTCACTAAGTTTTTTTGGGCGATATTTCTCAACCCACATTAACTCATCTTTGCTTAACAATTAGTAATTCTCCAATAACTGTGAGAATTAACGTGTCAAACTAGTCTAATTTGCTTTTCTATGCATATGATTGATATTTGATATTTGTAAATAGGATCTTTAATTTTCAATGATTGAAATAAGCCTAATATAAGTAAGGAAATATTTTTCGTGTTTTCTTTTTATATAGCAAATAATTTTTTCCAAAAGCCAAAAGGAGCATTTTTTCTTCAATTTCGATACGAACTAACAAGAAAAAGAAAGATAACAATATTATTAAAAAACCATAGATACTTGTAAAAAATACGGCTATACCAAGATTTCTTAGAATTTCACCTAAATATAAAGGATGACGAATATGTTTGTAAATACCATCTGTCAGTAATTTTTGATCTTCAACTATCTGCAATTTTGCAGTTCCAAAAAATGAACTAAATCCCGCTCTTTTCTTTAATTCTATTCTTGCTTTCATCCGAATTAATCCTCCAAAAATAATTAATATTAATCCTAAGATTGCAATAAATTGAAAAATTAGGTTTTGGAGAAAAACAAAATCAATAATTGTAGAAATAAAACCTAATATTGTTACTACAAGAAAAGGAACAACTGTCCAATCATTAATTATTGGTTCCTCTTGTTTTATTTTTTATAACCTCAATTCAAATTATACAAAAAATAATGAAAAAATCTATTTTCTTCTTTGTTTCTTTGTCTTAATATTTTTTTTTAATAGATGATATGTCAATGGATTTCTTATAGAGTTGCAAATAGGATCATTTGGCAGGGGACATACATTATGTGTCTGCAATGTGGAGCAATTATAAGTTATATAAGGCTTAATCATACCACCTCTTTGGCCAGCCAAATTTTGTACTTGATATCGAGTTAAATCTTCTTTGAAATCACTGACTTTAGAAAATAAATTTACAATTGATTCAATCTCAACACCTTGGTGCAATAAATAGGTAACCAGAGTGAACCTTTCCACGTGCGAAAGATGCTGTCCATTGGATGCTCTATCAATAAGAAAAGAGATACAAGGAGGATACTCTGATTCCTTCGCTTTAACTTCAATACGGATTTCTTCAAATTGAGATTTTCTCTTTTGATATTCAGCTTTTAATTCAGAGATATCTTCTTGCAGTTCCAATGGAGGATTGGTTACTTCGTGGTGTATACTTTCTTCTATTCTATCATGAACTTCTTCTTGCAGTAATCGGGCTACTGTATACGGAGGTAAACGGACCATTCCTTTTTCAAGTAATCTGTTTACTAGTTTCCATTTTGTATTATGAATTAATCTTCCTCTTGATGCGTTTTGCAAATATTTAGAAAAACTAATTGAAATTGATCCATCATCATTTTTTTCAGTATCCCAATTGAAAGCTTTAGCAATTTCAAAGATTACATCTTCATGTTTTTCGCTTTTAAGATAATAATTTATTTTATCCCCCTCAGATTTTGTAAAAAGCTTAGTGAGTTTATCTTCACCTATCACAGATACGTAAAGCAGAGCAAGAGCATAAGTAACTATTTCATTTTCAAAATCCTTGCTTATTTGAGGGGCGGTTCTAGGACCAAAACTGATACTCGAAAGTACTCTCCCTTTAGCCATTTCTCTTATTTTTGGGAAAAATGCAAGTTCCTTAAAATCTATGTCCAATCTTGCAAGGTATTTTCTTGCTTTTGGTAGAAACGGATATTTCACCAAATCTGCAACAGTTACTGGCATGATTTTCTCCAATTTCAAAATATGTGATCTTTAAATTAATCCTCATCATATTCTTGTTTTGATAATTCAACTGAAACTGAGTCATCATGAGTAGTCTTTTTGGCTTTCTTTATCTCTTTAGGCTCCATTTCTCTTCCTTGCATGAAAGCATTTTCGGCAGCAGTGATTTCATCTGTTTTTAACATTTCATTTCTCTGATTATCATCATAAATATCCATTGTATCTACTTCCTTTTCAGTTTCTTCAATCTCATAATCAGACCGTCGATTCTTCTTTCGCTTATCATCAATCATTTAATCACTACCAATATTCAAATAAACAAGTAAGATAAAAAGAGAACTAACAAAATAAAAAGCAAGAAAATTATAAATCAAATTCAGAAGTTTTGATACAAATCCCTTCTTGAATGAATTAAAATGGACCGGGGGGATTTTAACCCCCGACTTCTGCCTTGCGAAGATTTTTTGAGGAAAGAAATTGATTGGGAAGGATTTAGGCGGTTTCTATCTAAGAGTTGTTGTAAAATTACAGCAGATGAAAGGATTAGATACGGAAATAAATATTATCAATGTTTATTGAAAGAGGATTTCTCAATTTTAAACACTTTTTCTGATTCGAGAAGGGAACATACGCTTAAAGCGTTAAGCTTGTTATCAAAGTTTCTTGGAATATACGATAGTTTTCAAGCATTAATGAAAAAGTTTGGTTTAAAATGGCGAACCTTGTATTCGGATAAGCTAATTCTTTCAAGAATGGAGAAAACAAGAAAAAATGGGAATGTTATCAAATGGATAATTGAGGTTAAACAAAAATTTCCTAAATTATTAGATTTCATGGACTTTGTTTTGATTTCTGGATTGAGACTAAGTGAGGCAATCAGCAGCTATAACTTGATAATCGATTTGTCAAAACAGGGAAAACTAGATACTTATTATGATAAGAAAAAACAGGTTTTAGAGCATTATAAATTTAGGAGCATTTTTATTCGCAGAACAAAAAAAGTGTTTCTCAGCTATATTCCACAAACTTTCATACTGAAAATTTGGTGCAATGAAAAACTTTTGCCTTATCAAGTTGAGAATTGGATTAGACGAAGTAGATTTAAGTCAAGATTTAGAGATGTAAGAGAATATTATTCTACTTTCATGACGAAGTTTCTTAATCCTGCCGAAATAGACTTTCTGCAAGGAAGAGTTAGCACCACAGTGTTTATGCGCAATTACTTTAATCCTGCGCTTATCGGTGACTTGCAAGAACGAATTTTCAAAGGTATATTTCAATTAATGAAGGATTTAACGATAAAATAATAGGCCAGTTGGGTGTTGTTGACAGGTTTGTTGATGTCTTTCAGGGTAGAACACCTAGAAATGTTTTGATTAAGTAATATACTTAATATTTTTATGTTTTTTCTGATTTACCTGTATATATGATCGACAATAAGCTTTATATACTAAGTCAAACGATAGAGGGTACTCCTAGGTTTTTCCTGCTAATAGAAGAAGTAAATTGGAGGATGCAAACTATGAACAAAGGCATAAAGAAAGCCATTGGATTAATTATATTCTTCCCATGTTGCATTGCCTATTTTTCGCTTGCTGCAACCAGTAATATATATAACAAAATAAAAGAAATTTTTTAAAATATTTTTTTTCTCCTAAAAAATTGGTTTATCCAAAGATCCCAGCAAACCATACTGCTTCTTTAAGATTTTTTTTAATTATATAGTAACTGAAACAGGTCGGTTAGTCTATAAATTGATTTTTAGTTTTAATTTGAAGTTTACTAGAAACAAGATAGGTAGCTACCACAATAACTACAGATAATGCAACTGCAGCTATATTTACTAGAAAGCTTGTCGAGGTTAAAAAAAATAAAAAGAAATTATGTAAGAAATGCAACAACACTGCCAAAAGATAATATCTTAGAGTTTGATGCGTTGCAAGCCCATAAGCGGTTATAGCAACAGCTGATGGATGAAAAAATATTCCAGGGAAATTAAATAGAAAGAAAACGCCTCTATCAAAAGTTAATATTATAAATTCAGCAATACCAAAACCTAATCCTCCAAGAACTGCAAGGCGAAAAAGTGATTGTTCAGTTTCGCCGTGACGATTAAGAAAAGCAAATATTTTTGAAAATTCTTCTATGAATGGTGCAAAGATTAGTTCTGAAATTAATAGTAAATAAAACGGAGAGACTCCTTTTATTATGTCAACCGCAGTGTTATGAAGATAAATGTTTACAGGAATACCAATGATTACTCCTGAAAGGAAAAAGAATGCCAATTCCTTCCAGTTTGGTGAATGCAAAGGAATAGTAACTTCCAATTTGACAATCAATCCTAATTTATTATTGCTAAAATAATATATGAAAATAAGTAGAAAACACTTCCACAAGTCCTAAAAGTGAATAAAAACAATAGTAATTTTTCCTTCTGATTTGTTTTAAGGGAGGTGAGAGCGCGCAATGGAGCAATTAGGATTGAAGGAAAAGAGGATTTGCTCGATTTTATTGATTGGCTTGATTTCCGTTTTCGTATTCGCTGGAACGGTTATGACTGTAGGTGCTTCTCCAAAAGCTGAGTTTTTCATTTGATATATCTTGGATGATTGGCATGAAAGGCAAACGAGAATGGACAATGAAGGAGTTTGGGTATATGAACTGAGACAGAGAGGGGTTATTGATCAAAGCGATCCCTTATTGGCTGAGGGTATATTGGGTGCAGACATATACTTCAACTGGTTGGCAGTCCATAATAAGCTAAGTGATGTTGCTCGTGCTTGGGGAACGTTTGAGATAATATCTTCTGAAGATGTGGTTTTGATAAATGGAACAGTGAGGGCGGAAGTAAGAGGCTTCTCTACTAACGAACCTCTTGTGGAGGTTATATACTTTGGTCATGGTTATGTGAACCTTTGGGGAACAACTGAAGATATTGGATTTAATATTCCTATAACTGTTAGAGGCTACTATCGGTAGACGCTGATGGGAAAAGGACTTTTGTGGTTGAAGAGGATTTATGATAAAGCAATTTTGAAAGGATTTGCATAATTAATCAAGGAAAAATAAAAGAAAGAAATACTGTAGTATTAAGAACACTTATTCCAAGAAGTATAGAATGCACGTTTTTTATTATAGAGCCTTCAATAATAATTATGGGGATTTTGTGCCCAAAGATGAATCTGAAAACAAGGTGAAAGAAAAAACCTTTATTCCCATCAAAGCTGAAGATGTGATGGCCAGGGAAGTCGTTATTCTGGACGAGAATGATTCTGTCAAGAAAGCCGCAGAAATCATGGCTAAAGTAGGCGTGAGCGCCATAATCGCAACAGCCGAAGGAAAAACAAAAGGAATCCTCACTGAGAGAGACATCCTAAAACGCATAGTTGCGGAGGGTAAGAACTCGAGGAAGACAAAAGTTAAGGATATAATGTCAAGCCCTTTGGTTACTATTGGGCCCAGCACGGATTTGGAGGTGGCGGCACGTCTTATGTTTGAGAAAAAAATAAAGAACCTTCCGGTTAGCCATGAGAACCGCTTGATTGGCTTAGTTAATTTGCAGGATATTTGCCGGATTCAACCTACGATCCTGAGATTATTAAAACAAGTAATGGAACCCCCAAAGAACCTCCAAAAAGTTTTGAGGTATTATATTATCTAGAACTATGTGCCACTATAGTTGATAAAAAAGAGAGATCAAAGAAAACAGAAAAGAAGAGAGTTAAGGAGCAAAGAAACCATCGACTTTTAGCTCAGAAGCTATTATTCCGCCAGTCGCCCAGTTTGTTTTTGGGACTTCATTAATAATAATAGTAATCGCGTTTTTTGGAATACCCAAATCTTCAAGAACTTTCATCATCCCTTCCACAACCTTCTTCTTGTTTTCTTTACTCATTCCTGCCCAAGCAGAGAGTTGAACTACAGGCAATTTAGCACCTCCAGCTAACAATCAGTCTATTTCTTCTTATAAAATAATACTTGAAGAGGATTTAAGATAAGGCAGATTTGAAAGTTCATGACTAATGCGTTAGATAATATAGCGAGTGAAGATACAGTTCTTTATCCTTCTCTTGGTTTTGCAATAATTTCTTTTATCTTTAATTCTAGAAACTTTCTCGGGTAAGATGGCTTGACAACTATAGCTGTATCAGCTCCCTCGTCTGTTCCAGCTATTGCAATGACTTCCTTATCGACGGGTATAAGACCGGTGTCAGCTACCATCAAAACTATCTCAACGCAGACTTTCATTCCTTGGCAAAATCTATAGAGTGTTTGAGCTACAATTTCATTGGAGGATTTTCCTCCATGTTTCTCTGTAAAGGCGGAGTTAACATCATCGCCTAAGGCATGGGTGCCTGTAAAGATTCTCACTCCTTTGGTTAGGAGTTCCGCTCTTTCCTTCTCAGTCATTGTCCATCCTTCATCTTTGAATCCTTCACAAATAGTAACGGTTACGATGTTAAACTTGGCAGTATCAAATATTTCACTCGCTTTCAGGGCTGTGCTACCATGAGCTGAAGCTACCACAATATCTCTGATTCCAAGTTCAATTGCTCTTGCGTAAGCTAATTTTATTGTTTCTTCGGTATTGCTTGTATCAGTCTTTTCAAAATACGTAATAGCTTTTCTCATACTACATCTACTCAAATTTCGCTTGCTAGGCGCTCTCTCTATATTACATCCTTAATTGGATAAGTTTTTTCTTTATGGCATAAAAGATTTTTCAAAGTAGAGCCCCCAGAAACATTCTTGCAAAGCACTACACACCTCAAGGAATGCGGTTACTAAAGGAAATTTATGATAAGGCAGATTTAAAGGATTTAACTAAGTTTTATTTTTCTACCTTTTCATCTTAAACTTCATAATCTTTTCAGTAGGGATGTTACTGAATAACTTAATGTAAGGAATGAGCGCAGACATTAATTTATTTTCAGCTTTGCTTAAATGTTCTTGAAAAGTTGTTCGCGAAACTTGCTTTCTGAAAGCAATTTCTTTAACATCCGCTTTTCGAGGCAACAGGAAATAACCATTGGTATACGCCGTTACCAAAGCATCAATTTGTTTCTTAGTCAGATTTGAAAACAAAGAATCAGCAGTAAGAGTCAACGAACTCGAGATTGAACCGTTAAAAGGAACCTTGTGCAATATCTCCAAATCAAATCCTTTCTTTTGAATGTGCAAAAAGAAATCCTCTAAATCTTTATGTCTAAGAGCTATAATGCGATAATACTCCCACCCGTTTTCATAAATGGTTGGTGCAATATGCAAAAGATTAGAAGTGCCTATATTTCCAACGACTGAGTTATCTGGATTGCAGGAACAATTCTTGGTTATCACATGAACTTTGCTGCCATCAGATACTCTGTCGATTACTCCACATAAATTAGATATTTCCTTCATTAAAGCAGGATAATCATCTAACTCGTTAAGAATAAATTCTACTACATCGTGTTCTCGATTACACCAACCAAACATTTTCAACGATTGAAATTTTCTGGAAATGTTTCCAAAAGGGCAATCATGTGAGATCCTAAAAGTTACATCAAATAGAGACATACTATAATATTTGGCTCTAACACATTTATTGCTATACCCGTCATATGGCGGCTTCTTTTGATAGTGCAATGCCAATCTCTTTCCGATTACATTGTAATATTGGTGGTACTACTGCTTGGAATAGAGTTTGGAAAAAAGAAAGGCTTAACAGATAAGATTCATCAAATTATTAATGGATTCAAATTTTCTTTAGCTGAACTGAAAGTTTTGCAAAAAAACCTAGGAACAGGTGAATTTGAAGGTAATAACGCCAATCCTCAAAATAAAGAAGTTTTGAATTATTGGTTACATTTAGAACATAATAGAAATATGGCATTAGTTGAGCGACAAAGACAAAGAACAACATAGCTTTGGATAAAATAGTGATTATCTTAGCGGATCATAACACATGAGGCATTCATCAATTTTCTTTGTGCCTACTCTTGTGGCTTCTATATTGCAGAAATAGCATAGGTGAATGCTACATTTAGAGCAGCAGAAATTTGCATTATGTTCTCCGCAGGCATCACATTTCCTAAACACGCAAAAGTTACACAACTTTATTCAACGAATCTGAATAAATGACAATGACATTTAAAACAAATGAAGAAACGAACTTTCAAAGGAATAAACGAGTTATTGATATGTTATAACGAATAAGCAAATTGCAGCGTTAAAAACCGTTTTTTTATCAAGTTATGCTTAAATACCGTACCACGAATTTTAATTAAAAGATAAGCTATTGGAAAGATAGATAAGCTACTAGGCTACTATAAGGCTAATTTTTTGTCTTTAATGTATTGTTCATTTTATGAACAAATTAAATGTTATCTGAATGCGGGTTCAATATGGAAAAAAGAAAAGTTAAAAATGAAGAATTTGAAGAATACATATACAAGATTTCTTCAGAGCACCTCGACAAAATCATGGCAAAACATTCTAAAGATGGGGAAAGCAAGAAAGTTGTTGTTGAATGTTTCTATAATGGCCATTGGGGATACTGGAAATTTTCTCCTATATTAAAAAAAGTAGCAGATAAAAGTGGTTTCTCTACAGTTGAAAGATGGCTTGATCACTGGGCTAAAACAAAAATAGATTTTGAATATAATAAGAAATATTTTCTATGGCTGCACAAATCAAAATATATTGTTTAAGAAGTACCGTCTGAGTGTTTAGCTTAAACTCTTAAAACCTGGATAGGTTTGTTGATATTTTTCAGGGTAGAGCCCCCAGAAACATTCTTGCTAAGCACTATACAACTCAGGGAATAAAACTGCAACTAAAACTACTGTGAGTCTTTATCTTAGTAGGAGATTGGTTGAAAAAGGCAGAAATCGCCATTTAAACCTTTCAAGAGTCACAGAACAAGCTCTATCAAGCATTTTAGACTATCTAGAACCACAAAACAACCAAGAAAGCTCATTTATTCTCCCTCAAGCTTCTTTTTCAAACAAAGTTATGTGGACCGAGGGGGATTTGAACCCCCGACTTCTGCCTTGCGAAGACAGCGATCATACCAGACTGATCTACCGGCCCAATTCAATTATATTATATTTATTAATTCAGAAAAAATATGCGGATAATTTAGTGGATCGTTATAAGAATTTTTTTG
>JAOZGY010000136.1 GCA_026015145.1 Candidatus Bathyarchaeota archaeon
AACTCTGGCTGAAAATGCAGGTTTACAATCAATAGATATTATTGTTGAACTAAGAGCAGCCCATGAAAAAGTCAAAGGTAAATATAAAGGCGTCAATGTATTCAAAGGAAAAATTATGGACAGTATTGAGAAAGGAGTTATCGAACCGTCCGTAGTTAAAGTTCAAGCAATAAAATCAGCTGCTGAATCTGCCGCAATGATCATGCGAATTGACGATGTAATATCTGCCTCAAAACCGAAGGGCGGCTCTGGCGGTTCTCCCGGTGGACCCTAATTAAGGGAAAATTAACCACCTCAAAAATTTTTTCTTCCTATTTTTGATTAATTCAATAAATTTGATTGATTACAACTTTTCTTTTTTTTCACAAAATTAAAAGTTGGTAATAATCCAAAACAACTTTATCTTTGAAACCAATTCAACAGTACCTAAGAAAATTCCTAATCGTAAATCCTTGGACTAATATATTCACTTGAAAAAACAAATGTGATAATCTTAAAACTCCTTTGATGAAGTGGTTATATATCGGAATTACAATTAAAAATAGCGCCTTTTAGGCTCCGGTAGTATAGTCCGGTCACAGGAAGACAGCAATGGAGTTTTCTCCCGCAATTATTCCCCATTTTTCTATTTTAGGTTGGTAAAACGCCTATACTGGACCGGTGGGGATTTGAACCCCAGCCATAGTGGATATATATCACTTATACATAATCCAGAAAAACAGCTTTAACAGTGCAAAGCGAGTTTTTTATTTTGTTGTTATTGTATATAAACAGCCAAGTGGTTTTAAAGCGTCATCAATTTTTCTTATTAAGTCATTGAGTTGGGATGTTTCAGGTTCTTTCCGCCACTCGAAAAAGAAATCATATTCTCCCAGTTTTTGCCCATGTTTGCTAATTATACTCTGACATCTCTTAACTGAAACAACAACACCAGTTCTCTCCATGAAAAAGCCGGAAATAGGATCATCAAACGTCTTCACCGCGCTTCCCCCTACCTCTCTAGCAACTTTTGGTGAAAGATCTCTTTGTATGAAATGATCCATTACACATACTTCAGGCATATCAACAGCGAGCTTTTCAAGCTCTTTTATTGCTTCTAAAATAGGTGGACCATAAAGTCTAATGTAGCTTCTCATAGACAATCCTATATGCTTCTAGTACGTTAGGATGTAATAAAACTACCCACAACTTCTCCTAACACAAAGTCTAAGAACTACTGATGCGAACGTGCATGTCTCATATCTGACGCGCCGCATTTTGGGTTTGGGGGTTAAAATTTAATCTTTTTCGCAAAAATAACCTTAAATTATCCCTTATTTAGTAAAATAAGGTTTCTGCGGGCAGGGTGGGATTCGAACGCCGAACCAAGTGAAGATATCACTCATACCCAATCTAGAAAAGTAGCATAGTCTGGGCTCTTGCAGTATAATACGGTCACAGGAAGACAGCAATGGAGTTTTCTCCCGCAAAAAACCCCCTTTTTTAAATTTTAGGTTAAAAAACGCCTATGCTGAGCAGGGTGGGATTCGAATCCTATACCAAGTGGAGATATCACCCGCTCAATTTTCCCTTTTTTTGATAAAACAAAAGAGATGAACTGATGTGAAGGAATGGAAACAAACTGCAGATAAAAAAGAGGTTAGAGTAAAACAGCATAATTTGCAGAGAAAACAAGGTTCTTTGGTTCAGTCTCATCAGTTTCTAAATCAGCTTATTTTGTGTCCTCAATGTCAATCAAAATCTTTCTTTAAAGACGGTTTTCGCTACACTAATATGGGAGGGATTCAGCGTTTCTTGTGTCGGGATTGTGGTTTCCGTTTTTCGAATAACCCATATAAACAATGTCAGACAAAAAGAATTCACCAATTATGCGTCTTAGAGGCGAAAAAATTGGACTCACAAACAGAAATAAAGACTGTTGCGGGAAAAGAAAACCAAACTTTAAACGGAAAAATCGTAGACTTTGCGTGGCAACTAAAAAAGCGAGGATTAGCGGAAACAACAATAAAACAAAGAGTCTATCGCCTGCGTCAACTAGTAAAAAAAGGTGCTGAACTAACTAATCCAGAAACCATTTCTTCAATTTTAGCAACTAGCAATTGGTCTGAGTCAAACAAAAGGGTATACATAGTAACTTACAAAAGCTTTGTACAAACATTCAAATTAGAATGGAAACCACCAAAAACAAGAGTAGAACAAAAAATACCTTTCATACCAACTGAAACGGAAATTGATCAACTCATTGCGGGCTGTGGAAGAAAATTAGCTATATTTCTCCAAGTTCTTAAGGATACAGCAGCCAGAACATCAGAAGCAACAAAAATAAAATGGTTAGATATCGACAAAAACAGAAACACAATAAGCATAAACAACCCCATCAAAGGAAGCAGAGCACGAATAGTCAAAGTTCATTCCAAAACAATCGCCATGATCAGCTTACTCCGACAGAAAAATGAATACTTATTCAATCCCAATCCACATAGCACAAGACAAAACTACTACAAACAAAGAAAAAGATTAGCAGTTGAACTACAAAATCCAAGAATAAGAGCAATAAAACTTCACACTTTTCGACACTGGAAAGCCACAAAAGAATACCACAAAACCAAAGACATCCTACACGTAACGAGATTGCTTGGTCATAAGAACATAAAAAACACAATAATTTAAACTCAACTCGTAGACTTCAAAAACGATGAATACCACGTTTCACACGCAAAGAGTTTAGAAGAGGAAAACAAATTAATAGAAGCCGGATTTGAGTATGTGCGCTACAGCCACAGAGACGAAGTAGCAATCTACAAGAAACCAAAGTAGTATAGTCTAGAGCTCCGGTAGTATAGTCCGGTCAAGTATAACGGCCTCTCGAGCCGTGGACCCGGGTTCGAATCCCGGCCGGAGCACCAAAACATCTTCTAATCAAATCTACAATCTATTTAATTTTTATTGCTATCTATTTTTAATTTTTTTAGGATTTTTCTGTAAGCGTTTAAGGCAGCTTTTTCACTATCAACATTTTTAATCAGCATCCTTCCACCTTTAAACAGACTCACTTCCAAGCCGTTATAATAAAAAATTATGGCGAGATGAGATTTTAATCTTAATTTAAAATTTTTTTTAACAAGTTTAGCCAATTCATTTAAATCCAAATTTAAAGGAAGTTTAGGATTAATATTAGCAGTTTCTCTACCACAAAGCCAAACAAGTTTTTCTGTTTGTGTTCTTGGAGCTTCTATTATTTGACAAACAGGACATTTAGCACTTTTTGAGATGTCTATCGTTGTAAAATACATATCGCTGAAATCACAGACCATCAGTTTTCCTTTTAGGGGAGACCCTATTCCGGTGAGAAGTTTAATAGCTTCCATAGCTTGCATTGAGCCAATTATTCCAGGTGTAGCCCCAACGACTCCTCGAGTCTCACAAGTCATTAATTCCTCATCTGAAACGTTAGGTAATAAACACATTAAACATCCAGTATCAGGAGGTGCAAAGACTGAAAGATTTCCTTCTAGACCTATTGCTGCACCGAACACATAAGGAATTTTCATTTTTACACATGTTCTATTAATCAAATATCGAGTTGACATATTATCCAAACCATCGACTACACAGTCTACTCCTTCCAAAAGTTCATCAACATTGTTTGAATTAATATTCTCTGAGACTGCTTCAGCTTGCAAAAGTGGATTCATTTTCTCAAGTTGATTTGACGCGATCTCAGCTTTGGGATAGTGCAAATCAGAGGGTTTATAAAGAATTTGTCTATGGAGGTTTTTTAATTCAACTGTATCTTGATCTATCAATCGAAGTTTTCCAACTCCAGCAAGAGCCAGATAAACTGATGAAACAGTACCTAAACCGCCAATACCAACCACAGCTACTTTTGATTTTGACAACTTCTTCTGTTCTTTTGAGCCAAATTCTTTCATTGCAGCTTGCCTAATATAAAATTCTGCTGCAAAATTGTTTTTTTCTGAACTATCCATCTTAACTATCTCCAATACTATCTTTTGATACTATCAATTGTATATCAGCTTTTGTTTTAAAAAATATTATAAGACTAATCCAAAGTTACAATCACGAAAGGTGGTTGAAAATTCAAATGTTTCTTGAAAGTTCGGAAACACTATTAAGGTTAATTTTCCTCTGCTTAAAAAAGAGGTTAAAATAAGTCTTTTTATGAGGTTTAGAAAAATGAAATTACCTCCAGGAAAAATCCCAATTGAGCTCCTCAATGAGGTGGTTTTTAAAAACTTGGGTATTAAACGAAAAGAAGTGGCTGTAGGACCAAAAGCTGGAATTGATGGAGCAGTAATAGATTTGGGAGATAAATCTCTTATTGTATCAATGGATCCAGTCACTGGAGCTTTTGAGAAAATTGGATGGTTGGCTGTTAATGTTAATGCTAATGATATAGCTACTTTTGGGGTTGAACCAACCTTTATGTTTTCAAGTATATTACTTCCAGAAAACACAGATAGTGAACTAGTTGAGAAGATAAGCTCTCAAATTCACAATGCTGCAAAAGAATTAGAAATGGCAATAGTTGGTGGACATTGTGAATCAACATTAGGTTTAACTAGTCCAGTTGTTGTGGGATGCGTACTAGGTTTTACAGATAAAAAAAAATATGTAACTGCAGCTGGAGCAAAACCAGGCGATAAAATTATTCTCACTAAAAGTGCAGGAATTGAAGGAACTGCAATTCTTGCATCCGATAAAGAAAAAATCCTAAAAAACACAATCAATTCCAAGTTGATACAAGATGCAAAGAACGCCTACAAGAAAATATCTATTGTAAAGGATGCTTTAATCGCTTATAAAACTGGAGGAGTACATGCCATGCATGATCCTACAGAAGGGGGAATTATTGGTGGAATTCATGAAATTGCAGATGCATCAAAATTGGGAGTAATTATTTTTGAAAATAAAATTCCGATTAGATATGAAACCGCTGTAATCTGTAAATATTTTCGAATTGACCCACTACAGTTGATAAGTTCGGGAGCCTTGCTAATTTCATCCAGTCCTCAATACATAAACAAAATTATAAAAAAATTAAAAACCAAAGGGATTCCAGCGAAGGTTATTGGTGAATTTCTTAAAAATATCGATCAAAGAATTATTGTGACTAAAAATGGTAGAAAAAAAGCTTTGGCACGACCTAAATCTGATCATTTATGGAAAGCTCTTAGGTCATAATAGGTTTTTGGTAATTTGAAGTGAAAACTGGAGAAACCAAAAAAACATAAAAAAAGGATAAAAAAGAGCAAACTTGTATGCATGGGAATATACTAAACCACACCTTACTTCATCAATAGCGTGGGAGAGTCCTTTCTCGCTATTCCAATTGCCTGAAGGTTTATAATGTAAACAGTAAATACCGTTGCCAATTATTGTTCGATATCCCTTGTTTTTAATCCAATTTATTATGAATGCGTCTTCATAAGCGTGTAAATAATTCGGGATTTTAATATCTTTAACAGCTTCATAACGAATTAAGGTATCATGTGTACCACCACGAATATTAAAACAATAATTAGCAACAAAACTCTGAAGTCTTATAAACCACTTATCTTTAACACCAGGAACAACATCAATATTTAATCCCCACACTGCTCCAATATCTTCTTTTAATTGTTTTTCAGCTTTTTTAATCCAGTTCTTACTTAGAGTGACATCGCTGTCAACAAACATAAACCAGTCAGTTTTAACATGGCGAATACCCGTTTCTCGAGCTAGCGCTCTTGACCCGGTTAAACTATAAACTTTGATGGTTTTGTGTTTCTTGTTTAATTTATGTATGATATTCAAAGTTTGGTCAGTAGAGAAGCCGTCAATTATTATCAAGTTCTTAACAGGTACATTAGAATATATGGATTCTATGCTTCTTTCAAGCATGAACTCACTGTTTTTAGTAATCATGACAACATCTATATTCCGCATTTAGGTACCTCTTCAATCTAGCTAGTTTTAATCCTTGATGAGATTTAGTATATAGAGATATTGGAAAATAAGAAGCTATTTAGTTTTTCAGGAAAAAAACATAATATATATTAAAATAACTATGGTAGTTTAGCTAGTTCTGGTATTTTTTTCGTTTTAATAACTGGTATAAAGAATAAACAGTATAAAATCCGTATGCTAGCGATAATTTTATTAATTGTGAAAAACTTCCAAATTTAACCGATTCTGCTATAATCATCAAGCTACCTCTTAAGGTCCAAACTTTTTTTGGTCGATAATGAATACAAAAAGGACTATAACATGGAATCGCTAAATACCCCTTTTTGGTTATCCAATTTTTAATGTAAGTATCTTCGAAAACATGAAGTTTCTTTGGAATAGCCATGTCTTTTACTAATTGAGTACGAATCAAAGTATCATGTGTTCCTCCACGAATATCAAATATTTTTCTTGTTACTAATAGAAATACTTTAAGCGTATTTTTGTAATGAAGCGTAGACCACACTTCTATTCCCCAAATAAGTCCAACATTCTTTTCCATGAATACTTTAGCTTTTTTGTACCAGTCTTTGCAGAGAATTATATCACTATCTACAAACATGAACCAGTCAGTTTTTACTCTTTGTACTCCTTTTTGCCTAGAGGTAGCTCGATTTCCCGCATCTTTTATGATCAAAACATTGTCATATTTATTTTTAAACTGTAAGACTATATCCAATGTTTTGTCTGTTGAATAGCCATCAATTACTATTAAATTATTGATTGGAATGTTATCATAAATTGCTTTAAGACAGTTCTCCAGATGGAGCTCACTATTTTTTGTTAGTACTATAACGTCTATAAGCATATTACTCATTCAACATTTTTCTAATTATTAAGATTCGTTATCTACAAATGTTTTTTCCTTAAAGGCAGTCTCCTACTTAAAGAATTAAGAAATTTGTGATTTAATGTTGAAACATATTTGTTAGAAACAATCTAAAAAAGGAATCTGTGGATATTAAGTAAAGCTCATTCAAACAGAAGGATTTTTCTCTGACTATTTATGTAAATGTTCAAATAGGTCTATTAAAACAGTCAAGATAAGTCACGGTGCTCTATATTTGAATTTGAAACTGCGAAGAGCCTCAAGAATTGCAATTAATGCGCTTATTCCAAATAGACCCCACCACGCTCAATGGTTGATTACTAGGAAATGTAATTACAGATGCAGAGGTTGTAACGTATGGATGGAACAAGATCCAAAAGAGCTTTCAACTATTGAGGTAAAAAGAGGACTAGAAATTCTCAAGAATATTGGCATTGTTGATATTGTTTTATCTGGCGGTGATCCACTTTTAAGGGATGACGCAAAAGAAATAATCGATTATTCAACAGATCGATTCATAACAACAGTTTATGATAATGGAAGTATGGCTGTAAAGAAAATTGAAGCTTTGCGTAATGTGGATTTTGTAGCGATTTCAATAGATAGTCTGAATGAAGCAAAAAATGACTACATTAAGGATGTACCTGGTGCTTGGAAGAGAGCTATAGATACTGTGGAAGTGTTAAAAAAAGAAAAAATAAATGTATGTGTGACTCCGACCATATCTCAGTTAAATCTCTATGAGATAGCAGATATCACCAAATATTTTACAGAAAAAGGAGTACCAGTGTGGTACTGTCTTTATTCTTATGATCAAAATAATGATGCGAATCAACTATTCCGAATTGGAAAACCTAATGACAAACTTGTCATAAAAGACAAAAAAGGCATGGTTAAATTATGTGATTCTTTAATTAATATGAGAAAGAAAAATAATAAAATTCTAATAACTGATAAATTATTAAAAGCCTTGCGAAGTCTTTTTTCAGAAGAAAAAAGAGTTTGGAATTGTCAGGCACTTAAGAACTTTTTAGTTGTAGATCATCTAGGCAGAATTGGTGGATGTCACAATCAAAACTTTGTAGGTACAGTATTTGATTTGCCTAAAATGTGGAACAGTAAGAAATTCAGTTCACTTCGTGAAACATATAATAGCTGTTCGCAATGCAGTTATTTATGTTATATTGCCTATTCTCTTCATGGAAGTCCCTATGGTAATTTATTAATAGTAAAAGATCACTGGAAAAACGCAAATATGTTTCTCTCATATACTTAAAAATTATGCTTATGCTACAAGATTGTTCTATAAAGAATTCATATAGTTATTAATCGATCTGCAAACTTTTCACAGCTTTGACTCTAACATTAAGTATCTAAATATAGAAAAAAGATTCAAACTAAATTTTTTTTGTGAGAATTAGGTGTTCCATTACCATACACAAGATGTCAAACACCTCTTTTGCATCTAACTTTTCAGTATCTAATATCAAATGAAAGGGTTTGAAATCTTCACCTAGATTGAATCCGTATAATTTCTTGTAAATATTTTTTGTTCCAGCTTCTTTCTCTTTCAGGACTCTTAGAGCTTTTAATTTATCTATTTTATCTCTTTTAGCTATTCTTTCAGCTCTTTTATCAATAGAAGCTGCAAGCCATATTTTAACACCATAATCGATTAACCAAGGCATTGCCCAACTGTCTAGAAGAACATTACCCTCTTTTGCGAATTCTAGAAGTTTATTGTCAACTAATTTATCGAATTTTAGGTTTTGTACTCTTTTTGATAAAAAACCTAACCCTTCTGGACTCTCCCACCATCCTATTGAATCTGAATCATAGCCTTCTTCAGCTGCAAGAGCTTTAAGTGCGTCTCCACCAGAATAATAGTTTAATTTATATTTTTTTGCAATTTTTTTTGCTAATGTACTTTTTCCAGTTCCAGCCATTCCAGATATGCAAACCACAATTTTTTTTTCTGGAGCAGGCTCCTTTTTGCCTTTCTCGCTCATAAAATTGGCCTCTCACAAATTGATTTCTATGATATTGGGTTAATACCTATGACTTTAGATGCAAGTGCTCCAAAAAAGAATGAACAGATCATATACCACCAGACAACAGCTATTCCGTCTGGAGCAGCAGCAATTCCAGGTATATAAGCTACTCCTGTTGCTCCATATGTTGGGATTAAAAAGAGGTACCAAACTAATATGTAAATCATGGAAAGTGGTAACATAACCATTGTAGGTTTCATTATTTTTGTTTGCATTTTGTTTATCTGAGCTTCTTTCTTCTTCAATTTTACCAAGAGTTTTTGGTCTCTCGCGCGCGTAGCCTTCATCAACTGAGATCTGTACTCCGAGGTTTCTTTTTGCATAACCTTATATTCATTCCAACCACACAAACGAGTTATCACTAATCGGTTAATGCTCATATTGATAAATGAGATTACAATCGCAAGTAGCATTACCACTAAAGTTGCTATTGGAATGATTGTTATGTCTATCATTTTATTTTCTCCTTGATCTTCACTTTCTTGTAGCCTATACTTGTGTTCTTGTTAATAACGATTTTTACTTTTTAAACTATTCTCCTAGAATTCTTCTAAAAGCGGGGAACATCTCAGCTGCTCTTTCACGCATTAATAGTTCATAATATTGGTAAATTATTCCGACCGAAAGCAAAATACCAGTTCCGGAACCAAAAACACCTAAGAAATCTGATAATCCAGCTACTAATCCTACAATAACTCCACCTAGAACCGTCACAACTGGTATGTACCTCTTCAGAATTGCCTCTATGGGTCTTCCTGATCGTCGATATCCTGGAATCTGCATTCCTGAATCCATAAGTTGCCTAGCAACTTTGGACGGTCCTAAACCTCCAACTTCAAGCCAGATTAGAGAGAAAACAGCACAGAAAGCTACTAAAATGGCTAAATAAACCACAGCTCTTAATGGCTCTGCAGCCACACCTTGTATAGTATTGGGTGGAGTGACAAAATATGCTAAACCGCCAACTGCTTGAATTCCAGTTTCCGTTGCATTATAGTCTCCTACTATCTGAAATAGAATATTTGTTCCAGGGGGAGGTTGTCCTTGAGTACTCCAAAGAAGTTGAGTGAAGAAATAGACATTTGCAAATAAAGCAGATGCAAATATTACTGGAAGATTAGATACATATAAAAGCTTGATTGGATATCTGCTTCGAAAACCTTTATATCCAGCATAGGTCATGGGCAATTCAACTCTAACACCCTCCAAATAAATTATCACGATAAAAGCACCAATAGTGGCTATGAATCCAATTAATGAGGGATAAACACCAGCACCAAGTATCCAATTAGTCAATGTTTGTTGACCACTAAAGAATAATGAGAGAGAACCGACAAACAAGCCAGTACCAGGATTAAATGTTTGCCAAAGGATATTTTGAGCAACTCCTGCCATAATGAATAAACTTATTCCGCTACCCAATCCCCAACCTTTTTGGACTAATTCGTCCATTAACATGACGATTAATCCAGATCCTAAAAGTTGTATGAAAATGATGATTGTTGTGGTTGTCGGAAGAGCGCCATACATACCACTTATTATGTAAGCTGCGGCTTGAATTCCTGTAAGTAGAATGGAGAAGAATTTACTAGCAACAGTAAACAAGCCTCTATCTTGAGGATCTGACATGTTAGCTTGAATAATAGCAGATCCTACTAGCAACTGGAGTATTAATCCCGCTGTTACTATTGGTCCAATTCCTAGCTCCATTAATGTACCGCGGTTTGAAGCAAAAATTACTCGCAGGGCTCCAAACTGATCTCCTGCTTCTTGAGCGATTCCATATAGAGGAACTTCAGTCATCACTAAATAAATTATTAGAACTATGGCTGTCCAAAAGAGTTTCTCATTAAACCCAACTTTGCGTTCAGGAACTTTAATCTCAGGCAGTACTCTTGCAATGGGTTTAAAAAGGCTTAGAAATCGTCCAGCCATTGCTTAGCAGTTACTCTCCTTGTTCCTGAGATTGAATTAATACTTGCCCGCCAGCTTTCTTAATCTTTTCAGCTGCAGCTTTTGAACAAGAAGGCACATTTACGGTTAATTTTTTCGTTAGTTTACCAGAACCCAACAGTTTTGTGTAACCTAAATGTGTCAGGTCAATGTATAATTTGCCTTTTTCTTTTTCAACTGAAAGTTTTTCTGAAATCTCATCAAGTGCAGAAATGTTAATTACTTTTTCTTTCAACTTTAGACTTTGGGGTGAAGTAAATCCATGTTTGCCAAAATAATTCGGTTCATGGGCAGCAACATAACTCCATAAATGTTTGTGCCGACCGACCTTCCTGTGACCTCTACAGCCAGCACCTCTATGCTGACCTACCTTACCCCATCCGCAAGTTCTAGAACCTCGCATTTTCCTTGTTTTTCTAAGTTTATGAGGCATATTTTATTCAGCTCTTATATCAAGATTTAGCTTTTTTTTGCTTTCCTTAGTTTAATTTGAAGTACACCATTATTGTACTTCGTTGACATCGCGTTGGGAATCACTATCTTCGGCAAATTTAAACTTTTATAGTATCTTCTATCATTTCCCTTAGCAGACAGTGTTAACTTCTGATCTTTCACATCTATTTTAAAAGTTTCCTTATTAAAGCCTGCGATTTCAACAATTATTGTTATCCAATTTTTTTCTTGAAAAATGTCAATAAGTGGTTTCGGTGACTGCCATTTTTTTTTGCCATAATACTGTGAAGATCGATAGTTAGGGGAACCTCCTTTTTTTGAAGCACCTAAAGCTTCAAAATGAGAAATTTTCGAACGATTTTTTTTCTTATCTGAATTTTTTATGGATGACCATTTCAGATGTTTTTTGCTTCTGCGCCATTTAGTGCTCAATTTTTTTCCCCTGAATACATTGGCAATTTTCATAGTTACTTTAAAAGGTATCGTTAACCAATTTGCGAAAAAATAAAGCTTTTTTAGATCATCCTTAGTATGAGATCGTTAATTTTTTCACTTCGATATCCTGCTTCTCCCCCAGCAGCATAACTTTTTTTGATTTTTCCCTTAAAGCCTTTTTTGGGTGGATGGAATTTAAAGACAGAACGAACATTTGGCAACTTCCAGTATTCCACTTGACAATTGGCAATAGAATTTGCTAGGTCATTTATTGATTTGTATCCAAGTTCTTTAGCATATTCATCTGTAAATTTTTTATTGCCATCAAGTTTTCCTCGTTTCTTTAACATTTCTGATAGGGTTTCTTTTGTGACCTCGCCCCAAGTGACATAATTTTGTACTCTATACAACATTCCAATAAATGAGGGTCGATTATCTATTATAACAGCATTATTAGTTTTTTTTATTTTTAGCATATCAAGTGTTTCTCTAGCTTCACGCTTAGCGCTAATTGTTCCTCTCACCTTGATCGCCACAATACACTTTCGACTGTCAACTTTTTTTGTCAACTACTTCACCCAGTCTGCTTGAGTTATTAGACTATAAGTTTTTCTTAGAGCGTCAAAAACTGCTGCAGCATAAGATGGGACAGTTCTTGTTGACCCATAGCTTCGTATCCAGAGATCTTTGACACCAGCTAAACTCAAAATAACTTTTGCAATTTGACTAGCAGCTAGACCTAAGCCCCTTGGTCCAGGGACAATAACTACTCTAACACCACCACATTTTCCTTCAACCTGGAAGGGAACCGAATGATTTTTTCCACAACCACATTCCCAGCTTCCACACCCGCGTTTAACAGGAAGTATATTTAATCGTGCAGAAGCAGCAGCTTTCTCTATCGCAGTTCGTACCTGACTAGCTTTCCCTCCTCCTAAACCGATATAGCCATCTCGGTTTCCGACGGCCACAATAGCCTTAAATCTAGATTTTTCACCAGCATCAGTTTGTTTTTGAACCAAGTTTACGTCAATTACTTCTTCTTGTAAATCTGGAAGTAGTGAGTTAACAATTTCGGGTTCAGAAATTTTCAAACCACTTAGGAAGACTTCTTCAATTGATGTTATTTTACCTTCATTAACTAGTGTTCCTAGCCTAGTTTTAGGGATCCATTCTTCTTCCTTGTCTCTTCCTCTTTTCTTATAACTCATGTTTTTTTATCACCATTTTTGAATGAATTAATAATGTCAGCTTTTATTTTCGAAAAATGTTCAGGAAGAACTTTTGGAGATATTTTTTGTTCTAAATAAGTTGCAAACTTTGCGGAATAAGCATCAGAGTCAACTTCTAAAATACCGCCATATTTGGCTATATGTTTCCCTTCTAGTCTTTCCTTAATTATCTTCTTCTCATCATGAGGAACGATTATTCCAGCATCGATAATTCCACTTAAAGCTGCAAAGATTTTAGATCCCCGAGAGGGATTAATTAATCCGATATCTAAGATTGCATTATCCACAGCTTTGTTTTTAGCTCTAAAGCCACAGATTAAACCTGTCAAGTATGCTGCAGGAATATTTCCAGTCGGAGCTTTCCAGCCATATTTTTTCTTTAACTCTCGACTATGTGCAGCAGCTAATACTTCATCACCATTTAGTTTAGCAATAATAATTTGGATTGAAACATTCTTGGCAGAGAATCTTGGAACAAGTCTTGGTCGCTCTGAGATAACCATGGCTTTACGAGCATGATAGTCAGTTTTTCCTTCCCTTCTCCTTCTTAGTTTAACACGATAAGCAGAATTACGAGCCATTAACGATTCCTCCAGAGATCATTAGTTTTCAAATAACGTTCAAGTTCTGCCATTGACTCAAATTTTCCGCTACCAGCAACCATGTATATTTTTCTATAGGTTGATTCTGTGATAATTCTGCGCGCTTTTAGTTCGCGAAGTCTCTTTCTTAGAGAACGAATTCGGGTCATCCAAACCTCTTTTTTAGTTATTTTTGCCCTTGGACTTCCAGATTTACTTCCTGGACCTTTATGGCGTCCTTTCCGTTTCTGTTCAATAACCGTTTTTGCTCTTGAGCGACTGACACCTTTTTCTGGTAATGAGGTTATAATTTTTTCATGAATTAGCTTTCTGATTTCTTCCCGAGTTATAGCAACATCAACATCGTCAACTCTTTTGGGGTCAATCCACACCCTATTTTGACCTATTTTCATTATCTGAGCTGCCAGTCTTCTTTGACTGCTAAGATTGGTCATTTTTGTTCTTCGTCTCCAGCAATTTTGTTTTCTTTTAGGTCTACATTTTCTTCAGCAGGTTCTATTGTGTCTTCAGCGATTGGTTCCTCACCATCAACAGATTCTTCTTGAACTATATTGTCAGAAATCCTCACATTTAAAACATAGACATTTCGAATTTCAGCCTCTTTTATCATTTGAAGTCTTTTTCGTTTTCCTACAGTATGTGCAATGCGAGCAGCTTGAGTTTTTTGATCAACACGAGATATTTCTTCTATGTTATGAACTATTACTTCACGATAACCAGAAGGATGGAGGTATCTAGCAATTTTTGGCCCTTTATAACCGACACTTACTCCTGGGGGCCATCCCTTAATTTTTCTACGTACTTTATGATCTAAGCCACGAGGTCTACGCCAGCTTTCTCCAATTCTTACATATCGCCAGCTTTCTGGTCTGACAAAACTTGGTTTATTCTGTTTAGCTCGTTTTCTTAATTTGAGTGGTTTTTGAGGCAATGATGTTTTTCTTTCTGCCATTATGACATTCCCTCGTTTCGTTCAAAAACATAAATTCCATCCAAGAAAACGCGCGGGTCCTTATTTTTTACTTTGGTTGCTTGTTCTATGTTGGCAGCTGTCTGACTTACATTTTCTAAATTAAGGCCTTCTACGATTATGTCTTCACCTTGGACTTTAACTTTGACGTCACCCATTATCTTTGATTTCCGCGATTTTCTTTCTCCAGTAAAGTTTTCGATCATTACAAATTTATCCTGAACCTTAACAGAGATTGGAAAGTGAGAGAAAACAATTTTTAATTTATATGAAAATCCCTTTTCGACGCCAGTTATCATATTTAATATATGAGAATAAATGGTACCCACTAAAGAGGCTTCTTTTTTACGAGGCCACTCGGCCCAAACACGAACTAATCTGTTATCACAACCAAGTGAAATTGCAGCGTGTGAAAAATCACGAGTCAAAGTTCCTTTATTGCCTTTAACAGTGACCACTCGTTCAGTAACGCTTATTTCAACACCGTCTGGAACTTGAAGTGTTTTAGAAATTTCTGGTAATCGCATTGAGTCCACTCCTCTAATAAACGAAGGCTAATAATCTTCCTCCGACATTTTTTTCTTCAGCAGTTCTGTGAGAAATTATGCCTTGTGAAGTAGTCACTATCATTAATCCAAAATCTCTCGAAGGTAAAAATTTCTTTTCCCAATTTTCAAATTCCCCAGCTTTAACTGCAAAACGTGGTTTAATAGAGCCACACTTGTTTATTCGACCCAAGATTTGTACTTTAAATTTTCCAGATCGACCATCATCTATGAATTCAAATTCACCCAAGTAACCATTTAATTGCATTATCCTTAGTACTTTACCCAAGAGTTTGGAGGCTGGACTAATAATACATTCACGTTTATTACGCGTTTCGTTGTTTATGATTGTTATCAAACCATTTGTAAGTGTATCCATCTTATTTTCGCCTACTCATACTTTTTGAAGCCCAGTTTTGGTGCTGCTTCCCTAAAACAGTGTCTGCACAGATATAAATTGTAACGTCGAATAATAGGTCCATATGATCCGCATCTAACACAAGGTCTTGAACCTTTTCCATATTTTCGTTCTTTCTTTAGTTTTTGTTTGGCCATATATCATCCTTCCAGCTTATACGATTTCAACCTCTAAAATCTTTTTTATAAAATCAATAGAGTCATCAGGTTTAAGCAAATGACTATTACCGACATGGGTTTTGTGCTTTCTTCTGATTTTCACTCTGTTACCTGGACGATTTACTGTTACACAAATATCCATTCCAAAAATACCTACATTGGGATCGTATTTAACACCAGCAATTTCAATATGTTCCTTTAATCCAAAAGCGAAATTCCCTTGTCTATCGAAAGATGAATGGGAAAGCTTGTTATCAATGACTGGTAGGACTTTTTTTAGAAAGTCAATTGCAGGTTGTTTCCGTAAGGTTACAACACAAGAAATAGGTTCACCTTGTCTAATTCCGAAATCTCTTATTGTTTTTTTTGCTTTTTTCTTTACTGGTTTTTGACCAGTTAATTCCATTAAAACATTAGAGGCTTTTTCAAGTGGAACTCCTGATTTTCCGACATTAAGATTAACTACAACTTTATCTATTCTGGGTGTTAGCATTGGTTGTTTCTCCCGTTTATTTGCAATAATATTTTCAGACACTGGAGGTTGCCTCCGGTAGCGATATTAGAGATTTTGTTTTGCCTATTACAAAGATGAAATCCATGATTGTTTGATAGCGGTTGTTACTATCATCCTCTATCATAACTAGTGCGTTTCTACGTTTTTTGGCTACTGTCTTTTCAATCTCAATTATTCGGCCATTTTTTCCAATATTTTTACCGCCAGTTATAATAGCGAAATTTCCTTTCTTGGTTTTTAGTTTTTCAACAGTTTCCTTTTCAGGAAGATTAAGTTTCAAAACATCGAAGGTTTCATAATTAACATCTGGAAGGTTTTTGGAATCTTCAGATTTAAAAAGAATAGTTGAGCCATCATGAAAAGCAAATTGAATATTTTTGTTCTTTAGAATAGTTTTATCTTCAACTCTATACAGCTTGTATTTTGCTTCTTCAGCATCTATAGGACTAATAAATAGACCTTTGTGTGAAGAAACTACTCTGTAGAATTTATTTATGCCCGGAAAAGAAATTACATCCATCAAACCTACTGGAAAATTGTCTTTTCGTCTGACTTTTCCATCAACGTAAACTTTTCCTTGCGTAATTATTTTTTTTGCTTCTTTTCTAGTCTTGGCTAGCTCGAGAATATCACGTATTACAAGCGAAAGAGGTAAACAGTTTTTGAGAGAATGAGGCCCAGACGAAGGTTTAATCACCCAGGTAAATTGTTTCCTTGGAATTGGCCAAAATCTCGGAGCTGGATTTCGCTTTAATCTTCCAGTTTTTCCTTTCTTACCCAAATTTACTTACCTACTTAGTTTTTGATTTAGTTTTGCGTTTAGAACGCGGTTTTTTTATAGTTTTAGAGTCCTCTTCTTTCTTTGTGGTTATTTTACCTTTCTTAGCTTTTTTCACTTTTTTATCAGCAAGATTTTTCTTTTGAACAATTTTAATATCTTTCTTCACTTGGCTTTCAGTACTTGTTTGATCTAGAGATTTCTTTTTTGATTTTCTAGGTTTCTTCTCAACTTTTATTTGTTTATCTGGCTGACTAAGAGGTTTTTTCCTTTCAACGATAGCTTTGCGCCATCTATCATCAAGATTAAGTTTTTTTATGAGCACCTTTGAGGGATGTACAGAAATAAATATGTTAGTTCCATCAACTTTCTCGCGAGTTAAACCTTCAATGAAGATACGATATCGTTTTAAATCTACGCGACTAATCTTGCCTTCAAATCCCTTATTATCACCACGAACGATCTGTATTGTATCACCTTTACGAACTGGAAGAGATTTCGCACCTTTTGAAGCAATAAGTTCAGAGGAAAGAGGAGCAGTCATGAATTTTTGGCGAAGGTGTTGTGGTGCATTATACAACATTTTTCGCTGTTTTCCAGGTTTTTTAACAGGCAGATTTTTTTGCATATAAGTCACCTACACTATTATCCTTGCAGCACTAGCTACTCTGGGCCATCTTTCAGCAGCTTCTCTAGCTACTGGTCCGCGAATTTCAGATCCTTTCATTTCTCCATCAGGAGTTATTATGGCGGCTGCATTGTCTTCAAATTGAATCCAAACACCATCAATTCGTCGATACGGTTTTCTTTGTCTTACTATCACAGCTTGGAACATTTTTTTTCTCATTTCTGGCGAGCCTTGTCTGACTGAGACTGTTATTCTATCACCAATGGTAGCTGATGGATAACGTCTAAGTCTTCCTTTATATCCTATAACCTGAATTAATCTTAATACGCGAGCTCCAGTATTGTCTGCACATTTTAGGACTGAACCAGGAATAAGTCCTCTTGATAGTTTTTCACCATGAGAGAGCATGCCTTTTGCAATAAGAGCTCTTTGTTTTGCTTTCGCAGCCATTCTAAGTCTTCTCCAATTTCTCTACAACAACAAAAGACACAGTTTTACTAATTGGACGACATTCAGCAATTTTTACATGTTGTCCTTCTTTGGCATTTATACATGGTGGATTATGAGAAGGAATATGTCCCCGTCTTTTTTCATACCTAACAAATTTTGGTGAGAACTGAAGGTATTCACGTTTAACAATAACGGTTTTATCCATTTTTGAAGTTGCAACAACACCTTCAAAAACACGGCCTCTTACTGAAAGGGTACCGTGGAATGGACAATTTCTATCCTTACAAGATTTTTTTGGCTTCTTAAAAACTAAAGACATTACCATAGCCTCTTTATGTTTTTCTTAAGGCGATCTTCAGGCCTACCAACTAGAAGATTACCATCAATTTCAACTATCGTTCCATCACAGAACTTGAATCTAAAAATAGCTGAGTTTTTGACTAGTCTTTTGACCTTATTTTTATGCAGAATTGAAAAAGTGTTTTTGGTTTCATCGATTACCTTGCCACTGAGTCCAATATAATCAGCATGACTACTTTTGGATATTGTACTTTTGGTTCCAATAAATTCTTGTTTTAGGATATTGGGGGTTATCTTCATTTAGTTTGTTTCTCCTTTTTTGTTTTTTTCTGTTTTGGTTTCTTCACTTTTTTTTCTTTTTCTACCCTAATACCTAATTTATATTCATTTTCTATTGTTAGTATCTGAGCAATAGTTTTTCGTAATTCTCTTATTCTCCCAGGTTTTTCAACCGCTCCGCCCGCTCGAACCATAGTCTTTAGTCTTGCTAATTCAACCCGTAATTCAGAAAGATTTTTGAATCGTTCTTCTGAGGACATCTTACTAATATTCTTCAATCTTAGAATAGGCATCTACTTCTTAGCCTCTTTTTTTTCACTTGCTTTTTTTCCAGCGACCTCAGATGTTTTTTTTGATCGAGTAACTGATTTTTTAGGAACCTCAACCTTAGGAACCTCAACCTTAGGAACCTCAACCTTAGGAACCTCAACCTCTTTTACAATTTTGGTATCAACTTTCTCCACTGGAACTTCCTCAATTTTTACTTTCGACTCAGAAAAAGTTTCTATCTTTTTCTCTTCAATTATTGGTATTTCCTCTGGAGGTGCAGGTTCATTAATTTTAATTTTATCTGGAAACTGGACGTTAGCTGGCATAATTTTTACTCTGACACCTAGTATCCCAGGTTTAAGTTGAACATGCACTTCGGCTTTTTTCATATTTTTTAATGCAGGATCACCACATCTAGGGAAGTATCCTGCACGAAATTTTTCGAACCTTGCACGCTCAGTTCGAAGTTTTCCACTTATCACTATTTCCACTCCTAAAGCTCCAGCGTCCATTACTTGGTTAAGTGCCCAATAACCTGCTCTTCTAAAATGAATGCCCCTTTGTAGTGCTGAAGAAATTCGAGATGCTACAACAAAAGCATTAAATTCTGGAACTTCAATTTCTGAAACAGATATTTGGGGATTTGGTAATTTGAAATTTTGTTCAAGCGTTACTGCAAGTTCCTTTATAGTTTCTCCACCACGCCCAATAACTAATCCTGGCCGCATTGCATAAACTACAATATGGGTACCCAACGGAGTTTTAGAAATATCAACTCCACCGTAACCAGAACGTTCAAGTCTTTTTTTCAAAAATTCATCAATTTCTGTTTTTTTAATGGCTTCGGTTATAAATCGTTTAACAATAGACATTAAAATCCTTCTCCTTGCCCCGGCGTCTCAGTCAAAACAATCTCAATATGTGTTGTAGTTTCATTTTTTGGGGATGCCCGACCATGAGCTCGAGGGGTAAAACGTTTAATTTTAATTCCTGGATAAGCAGCTGCGTGAAATATTCTGAGCCTCTCTATATCCAATCCTTTATTCTCAGCATTAGCTTCAGCTCCCTCAACCACTTGAAGAATTTTAGCTGCCGCTTTTATTGGGTATCTTCCTGCATAAGTTTTCTCAAGCCCATGGCGATGGGCTACTTTCTTTTTGTGTCTTCTAAATGGAACTGGTTTTTCCTTTTTTATGACTTCTCGCAGGAATTGTTTTGCCAAAGTTAGTTTCATTCCTTTGATAGCTGCACATACTTCTCTGGATGATTTTTGGGACACTCGAATCTCGCGACCACTAGCTTTCGCTGTTTTTTCAGGATCCAATTCTTCGGTTATTATGGAGTATCCCCATTTTGGCATTTCATATCTCTCCAACTGCGCAATTCAACAGCGTAAGGGCGATTTATATGGCTTTCCATAGCCTAACTTAGTTTTAGACTGAGAAAAGAACCCATTTCCATGTTTGGCAATATTTCCGAACCTCATTGAAAATAGCAATTATTTATGAGGATAAGTTTTCTTTGGTATTCTTCGATTTGTTTATGTTTAAATATTTTGCATTTATTACATCAAAAAAGGAAATGATCCAAAAATGAATGGGAATAATGAAAGAGTGACAATGCTACATGGTGCTGGAGGCACAGTTATGCATGATTTAGTGAAAAATCATATCGTAAAACACTTTAAGAATATAGTTAAAGCGGAAGTTCCTCTTCAAGCAATGGATGATGCAGCAGCTATTGGAGACATAGTCCTAAAAAGTGATTCGCACGCAGTTAAACCGATATTCTTTCCTGGGGGAAACATTGGACATATAGCTATATCCGGAACTGTAAATGATATCGCAGCTTTAGGAGCTGAACCTTATGCTTTAGCATGTGGAGTTATTTTAGAAGAAGGGTTTAAGCTGTCTGATTTTGATAAGATTTTGGCAAGTATGCAAAGAATGTGCATTAAAGCCAAGGTGGGAATAGTAACTGGGGATACTAAAGTAATTGAGAAAGGCGCTCTTGGGGGTTGTGTGATGAATGTCTCAGGTATAGGTCGAAGAACAGAAGCAACAGAGAAAAATTTAAGGATTGTAAGACATTTCCAAGATAGTTTTAAATCCAGGTGGCTTCTGGACTCTAATTTGATAACAGGTAACAAGATAATTCTATCTGGTACCTTGGGGGAACACGGGATTGCGATATTATCTGCTCAGCAGGGATTAAAATTTGGAAGCAAAATAGAGTCTGATGTTAGACCTCTAAATCTTTTAATGCAAAAACTACTTGGAGAAGTCGGGGGAATTGTATCCATTAAGGATCCAACAAGAGGCGGATTAGCTGATTGTTTAAATGAGTTTAGTGAAAAATCAAAAACAGGTATTTTAATCCATGAAGATAAAATACCAATAAGAGAAGACGTTAATGCCGCTTGTGAGATGTTGGGTTTAGATCCCCTCGAAATTGGAAATGAGGGGAAAATAGTGATAGGTGTTGTTGAAAAGAAGGCAGATCAGGTTTTAGATCTTTTAAGAGATACAGAGGATGGAAAAGATGCAACAATAATTGGTGAGGTTACTAAAGATTTTGAAGGAGTAGCAATGAAAACAATCATAGGAGGCAAAAGAATCGTAGCTAGACCTATAGGAGATCCTGTTCCTCGAATTTGTTAATGTTGGATATGAGTTTGATTTATTTATTTGGATTTTTTCCAGAAATCAGATACTCTACCAGCTTTTTTTAGTTTCCAATTCCCAAAAAAGTCTTTCTTATAGAAATGATATAAGTTGCAACTTTTGCAATGCATTATACGTTTGCCTTTTTCAAAATCAACTTCAAATAGTTCTAATTGACATTTACAATCAATGCAAGTACCACCGTATTTCTTCTCTGTTTCACCACTCATATTTTGCCACTTACAATTTCATATTAACTTTTAACCTTTATACTTTGCCAGAAAAATGAAAAAGAATACACTCTTCTAAACTCTTGTTTTTCAGTTAGAACGAGTAGAAGTTGTCGCCCAGACACGACATGTACCTTCACTGCTAACCATACAAGCCCCTATAGGTTTTTGAGGAGTACAAGCTTTCATGAACATTTGACATTCATCAGGTTTTATTTTACCAATAATAACAAGATGACATTCACATCCAAGAAGTATATCCCTGCCTTCCTTAACATGAACATCAAATTTTGTGTTAGCATTGTATTCTTCAAAATTGTCTTGTAACTTAAGAGCAGAATCAGGTAATCTACCTATACCTCTCCAATTTGAGGCTGAAACTTTGAATGCTTTGTCAATTACATCTAGTGCTTTAAGATTACCTTCTCTCTTAACCATTCTTGAATATTCATTCTCTAAACGAGGTTTTTTTTCCTTATGTTGCTTTAAAAGCATATAAATCCCCATAAGCACATCATTAGGTTCAAATCCAGCCACTACCGTTGGCATACGATAAACTCTCGGAAAAAGTTCGTAAGGCTTCAATCCAATAATTACACTAACATGACCCGGTGCAATGAATCCGTCGATTTGCAGATCACCTACTCCTAAAAGAAGCTCCATAGCTGGTGGAATTAGACGATGTGAAGCTAAAAAGCTAAAGTTACAGGGTGGATTTTTAAGTATTTCAACTGCTGTTGTTGGAGCAGTGGTTTCAAATCCAACTGCAAAAAAAACGAATTCTTTATTTGGCTCGATATTTGCCATCCTTACTGCATCAGATACACCATATACTATTCGAACATCAGCACCATCTGCTTTTGCCTCTAAGAGGGATTTTTGACTTCCTGGAACCCGCAAAACATCTCCAAAACAAGTTATGACAGCTCCCTTTTGTGCAATCTGAACGGCTTCGTCAATCTCAGCGGCAGGAACAATACAAACAGGACAGCCTGGACCTGCAATAACTTGAACATTTGACGGTAAAAGACTGCGTAAACCATAGTGAGTTATAGTCCATTCGTGTGTGCCACATACATGACAAAATTTTACTAGTTCATCTTTAGGAGCTATTTTGTCTATTTTCTGAGCTATATTTTTTGCTAATTCTGGTTCTCTGAATCTTAATTTTTCAGTCATATAAAAATCAGCTTAACCATAATTACTCGATTCCAGTTGATAAAATCTCATTCCACAGATTTATTGTCTCAAGAGCTTCTTTTTCATCTACTGTCTGAATAGCATAACCTGCATGTACCAGAACATAACCGCCTATTTTGGTATTTACCAGGGTTATATTAACATCTTTTAGAACTCCCTGTCCGAAATCTACTTGTGCTTTATCGCCTTCGATGTTCTTGACAAGAGCTGGAATCGCTAGACACATTTTATATCATGTTAAACCGAGGAAAAAACCGCGATAAATTGGTTATGGTTTAAAACCTGAAAAATCCACCTACAATAGCTTGACCAAGAGATATTCCACCATCTCCTGGTGGAAGCTGTTTATGTACAAAATACTTCAATCCTTGAGATTCAACTTTTTTCCGAATTGTATCTGAAAAGAGTTTATTGCAGGCAACACCACCCGAAAAACCTATGTTATCTATTCCCTTATCACTTGCTTTTTCTATTGCTATTTCAGCTAAACCTTCGGCTAAATATAAATGACTAGAATATGCCAAATCATTTTGCGAAAAAATTCTTCGTTGATTAAAGAGCTGTAAAAGTAGTTGAGTAGTTAGTAAGGTATTGTTTTTGATTAATGGTTTTTGATTTAGTACATCTCTACCTTTTATAGCTGCAGATTCAAGTTTAATTGCCGGTTCACCTTCGTAGCCTCGTTTATAGCATATTCCTAAAATTGAAGCTATAGAGTCTAAGATTCTACCACAGCTAGTTGTTTTTACAATATTGACTTTTTTATTGAGTTGATTTATAATTAGTTTCGCTTCGTCTATGCCATGAGGAAGATATTTAGAGTTTTTCAATAGCCATTCTGATATATCGATTTTTTTATTTAATATCCCTGCGGCTATGCGAATTGGATAACGGGTTGCTATGTCTCCTCCTAGCAAGGGTTGTTTTTCTAAGTGTCCAAGTCGTTCAAACTTTGCTGATTCACGAGTGGAAAATAAGATTTCTCCGCCCCAAGCTTCACCATCAATTCCATATCCATAGCCGTCACAAACAATCCCTACTATTTCATTTATTGAATGCTCCATCATTAATGCGGCAATATGTGAATAATGATGTTGTACTTGAATCAACTCCCAACCGTTTTTTGTTGAGAGTTCCCTAGCAAGTTGTGTTGTTGTGAATTTTGGGTGCAAATCACAGGTAATAGTATCAACTTTGCTATTGGTCAATCTTATTAAATGATCTGTTGCCTGTTTTAGGAAATCTCTAGTTTCGATGTTTTCAATGTCACCTATATGTTGGCTAATGAAAGCTCTATTCTCTAATAGGATGCATGAAGTATTATTTAGTTCTCCACCTAAACCTATGACATTGTTTTCTGATTTTTCTTTTAGAATTATTGGTTTTGGTGAATATCCTCGACTTCTTCTTATGAAAATTGGAGTTTCACCATGAACCCGGAGAACTGAATCATCACAACGATAGGCGATTCTGCGGTCATGAAGTAAGAAATAGTCAACTATTTTGTTTAATTTGTGCAATGCCTCTTTGTTATCTTTTGTTATGGGTTGATTTGGTGGATTAGCACTTGTCATAACAAAGGTTTGATCTGATACTTCATCAAATAACATATAATGCATTGCTGTATAAGGTAACATAATACCTAAGTTGTGAAGACCTGGTGCAACAAGAGGAGACAGGGGAAAGTTTGTTTTTTTGTTCAATAATACTATTGGTCTAATAAGTGATGTAAGTAGTTCTTCTTCTTTTGGATTTATTTCAGTTAGAGTTTTTGCAGCATTCAAGTCTCGAGCCATTACAGCAAACGGTTTTGAATTTCTATGTTTGACCATTCGAAGTTTTTTTAGGGGTTGAGCCTTAGTTGAGGAGGAAGCAATATGAAAACCTCCATATCCCTTTATCGCAACAATTGAACCTTCAGAAAGTAGTTTTCCTGCTTCTTGTACTGGATCCTCTAAAGAGATCAGTTCTCCATTTCTTGAGGTTAAGTAAACTTTTGGACCACAATTAGGACAAGCGATTGTTTGAGCGTGAAAACGTCTGTTTTCTGAGTCGAGGTATTCATCTTTACAATTGCTAATGAGAGGAAAATCAGTCATAGTTGTATTAATTCGATCATAAGGTAATTGGTCTATAATCGTAAATCTAGGACCACAATCAGTACATGTAATAAAAAAATATTCATATCGAGGATTTTCAGGATCTCGTAATTCAGTAAGACATTTATTACATATTGCAATATCTGGTGGAATAATTGATCCTGATAATTCACTTCGTAGAGAGCTTTTTTCAATAGTAAAGTCTACATATTGATTTTCACCTGTAAGCGTCCTAGTTATAATTTGGTGGATTTGAGCTAAAGGTGGTGGATTTTCCTTTAGTTCAAATAAGAATAAGTTAATGCAATTTGCTCTTCCTTCCAGAAGAATTTCGACACCTGCATCGCCTTTATTTCGAACGTATCCCCGCAATCCATCTTTCTTTGCTAATCGATAAATAAATGGCCGAAAACCGACACCTTGCACGATACCGCTAACGTTGATTTTAATACGCAACTGCAAGCCTTCTTCAAAACAAAGAGAAATTAGTGTTCTTATACATTTTGATATTAATCAGTTCTTTTAAGGAAAGTTTTCCAGCTTTAAAGAGGTAGGATTTTGGTTACTCTTTGGTTAAAATTGTTGGTTTTTCTTTATTCTTTTCTTTGTTTTTGCTTTTCTTCATCTTGAAGTACCCTTCTGAGAACTTTTCCTACTGAGCTAAGAGGCAGATTATTCCTGAATTCCACTTCTCTTATGGCTTTATAGGTTGCAACTTTCTCATTAACAAAAGCCATTATTTCTTTTTCAGTAGCTTCTGTGTTATCCCTTAACACAACAAAAGCTTTTGGAATTCCACCTATAATTGGTGTCGGTTTGCCAATAACTGCGCAGAGTTTTACCTTTGAATTTTCATAGATTACGTCTTCAATTTCTCGAGGATAGATGCTATAATCTTTGTATTTTATTAAGTCTTTTTTTCGATCGGTGATGTAAAAATAGCCGTCTTTGTCCATTTTTCCTATGTCGCCAGTTAGAAGCCAGCCATCTTTTAATACAATAGCAGTTTCATTGGGATTTTGCCAGTAGCCTAGCATTACTTGCGGTCCTTTAATTGCTAATTCGCCTGTTTCTCCTATTGGAAGTTCTTTCTTATGGTTTGATACCTCTAGAATTCTTGCTTCTGTATTGGATAAGGGTAATCCTATCGAACCTACTCGTACGGTTTTCATGGTTTTATCAATTGGATTACAGTGGGTTACAGGTGATGCTTCTGTGAGACCATAGCCTTCTGCAAGGAATCCTTTTGTTATTGTCATAAATCGGTGTTGGACTTGTGGAGGAAGTGGTGAAGCTCCTGAAATACAGAGTTTTATACTTGTGAGGTTAAATTTGTCTATTTCTTTATCCGCCAGTAGCATGGAATACATGGTGGGTACCCCACAAAAAACTGTAATTCTTTTTTTCTGGATTATTTCTAATATATTTCTAGGATTAAATTTTGGAATTAAAACCATTTTTGCAGCTAGACTTATAGGTACATTCATGCTGGTAGTCATGCCATAAATATGAAATAGTGGTAAAGCGGTTAGAAATCTTTCTTTTGCAATTTTTGCCTGTATCCAAGTTGAAAACATTATTGTATTTGCAACTAAATTCATATGAGTTAACATTGCACCCTTGGCTCTACCAGTAGTTCCTCCGGTATATTGGAGGACTGCAAGGTCGACTTTTGGATTGATTTCTATCTTTGGAGAATTTGAGTTGGAATTCTCTTTTATTATCTTTTCAAAAGAGAAAACATTTTCTTTGCAGAAAATCATCTGAGAGGAATCATTAGGGTATGATTTCCAATTTAAACCTGCAATTATTACATTTTGTAGTTTAGTTTCTTGCCAGGTTTTTTCAATCATTGAATAAAGAGAATTTAATGTAATTATGCTTTTGGCTCCTGAATTTATCAATTGATATTTTACTTCTCGATCTTTGTGTAGTTGGCTTATCGTAGTTGCAACTGCACCTAATTTTAGTATGCCAAAATATGCTATGATAAATTGTGGAATGTTTGGCAGAAAGAGTGCTATCCGATCTCCTTTTCTAATTCCAATCTTTGAAAGTCCTGTAGCAAATTGGTCTGAAAACAAGTCTAATTCTTTGTAGGTGATTTCATTATCATTGTAATCAATAGCGGATAGGTTAGGATGATCTTTTGCGCTATTACTTAGAAGTTCGTGAAGCGGTATCTCAGGATAATCTATAAATGCAGGTACATTGTTAGGCCAAGCCTTGAACCAGGGTTTTTCGTCGGTAACCATAATGCTACATCCTTAACTATAGGCTATAATAGGTAGTAATAATATTTTTCAAGTTCCAAAATAAGAGCTCTTTGTTATTTGCTTTTAAAATTGGTGCTGCCAATCTTTGAATTGGATTGGGTATTAGAGAGAATTAGAAATGAAAAAGAGCGAGGCTAGATGCAGTGGATAATAAATGTAAAAAAAATATTTTCTTAGAATATAGAATAATGAATTATCAGAGATAATTTTTTCAATTTTAAATCGCCCTGATAGATGAAGAATGATTATAGGTAGAGCGAAAAGTGCCAATATTTGGATATCAAATTCGAATAAAAATGGGAGGTTAAGAGCGAATAATGTTAAAATGCCAATTTTCTTGTCATTTAATAAAAGGTTCATAAACAGAACGGTTAGTACTACGTAAAAAGTTCCTTCAGTATTGAATGCTAAAGATAAAATAATAGGAACAAAAGCAAGCAGACTTCTCTTTTTGAAAAAATAAATAGTTATTGCACCAAAAAAGAGAGAGAAGAAGATATTTAGACGTTCGAAAGGTTGAATATTAAATGCCATGAAGTATGGAATCTGAGATATAAAACCAAAACTAACAAGTGTTAAAATATATTTTATTGGTTTTTTAGTACTCTCTAATCCTAGAGCTATCAGGTAGGCAAAAAAGGGAAAGGCAAGTCTACCTATTATTCGAAAAAGTATCATATCTGGATAAAAAATGAATCCAATATGATCTATTGTCATAGTTGCAATTGCAGATAGTTTAATGATGTCGCGGCCTACGTCAAACTTCACTGATTTACACTGTGTAACCGGATTACAACATTAAGATATAGGTTTTACTTTAAAATCTAAAAAAATGTTTTTAGGTTATTTGAAAAAAATCGTAACAGTATTAATAATAAAAAAAAGTGAGTTTTGTTTGTTTATTTTTTATTCATTAAATATTTGTGCATTGCTTTGGCTGCTGTTTTACCTGCTCCCATAGCGCTAATAACAGTTGCAGCTCCGGTTACTACGTCGCCTCCTGCATATACACCATCTATACTTGTTTTGCCAGTTTCATTGACTAGAATTGTTCCACGTCTGGGGTTTACTTCGAGACCATCAGTAGTTCTTTGGATAATGGGATTTGGAGTTTGACCAATTGCTATTATAACAGTATCTGTTTCCATAGTAAACTCGGAACCTTCAATTGGAATGGGTCTTCGTCTACCTGATTCATCCGGTGGTCCTAGTTCCATAGCAATACATTCCATGGACTTAACCCACCCTTTTTCGTCACCATTAAATTTGAGAGGCGCTGCAAGGAATTTGCAAACAAGACCTTCTTCTTCAGCATTTTCAATTTCTTCTTGTCTTGCAGGTAGTTCATCGCGAGAACGCCTATAAAGTAGACAGACATCTGCCCCCAAACGCATTGATGAACGAGCACAATCCATGGCAACGTTACCCCCTCCGATAACTACAACATGTTTACCGATACGTACTGGAGTATCGTATTCTGGAAAAACATATGACTTCATCAAGTTATTCCGAATCAAGAATTCGTTTGCTGAATAAATGCCTCCTAGGTTCTCTCCTTTAACACCCATAAATCTGGGTAAGCCCGCACCTGATCCAATAAATATTGCATCTGCACCTGTTTTCATGAGTTCAGGAATAGTGTGAATTCGACCAACTAAATTGCCTACACGCAAATTTACTCCTAATTTTTGAATGTAGGCGACTTCATTTCTTACAATGGCTTTTGGCAGGCGAAATTCAGGAATACCATATATTAAAACTCCACCTGGCAAATGGAGAGCCTCATACATGGTCACTTCATGACCAAGTTTTATTAAATCAGCTGCAGCTGTAAGTCCAGCGGGACCCGCACCTACTACAGCTACTTTCTTGCCTGTTGACTGAGGTTTTTCAGGTAGTTGAAATCCGTGATCTAGCTCCCAATCCGCTAGGTACCTCTCTAATCGTCCGATACTAACTGGATCCCCAATCTTTCCAAGAACACACTTTACTTGACATTGTTCCTCTTGTGGACAAACCCTTCCACAAACAGCTGGAAGCGCATTCTTAGATTTTATTGTGACTATGCCTTCGGCATATTTCTTCTCTTTAATATATTTTATAAACTCAGGAATTGGGACCTCAACAGGACACCCATCTACACACTGGGGTTTCACACATTGCAAGCAACGTGTAGCCTCTTCAAATGCTTGTTCTTCAGTGTAACCTAGAGCAACTTCGTTAAAGTTTTTAACCCTAACTTTAGGATCTTGTTTTGGCATCTTCACTTCTTCTTTTTTGATTTTAGGTTTAGGCTTTGCTTCTGTCACACTTACAACCTCCTATATTTTTCTCCCATAATAGAGATTTGACTCTTTCTTCTGGAAGGAATAATCGTTGACGTTGAACTAATTGATCAAAATCAACTTGGTGGCCATCAAATTCTGGTCCATCAAAACAACCAAAAAGCATTTTGCCTCCTACAGTGACACGACAAACCCCACACATACCCATCCCATCCATCATTATGGGCGTGGTTGTCACAATTGTTGGAATGCCATAAGGTTTGGTTATTTCACTAACTTCATACATCATAGCAACTGGACCCATTACTACACAACGATCAAATTTTTCTTTTTTGAGGATTTCTTTTAGAAAATCGAGGCCCTTATGCCCAATGGAACCGTCATCTGTAGCGATGTATGTCTTATCACTAAGAGCTTCTGCTTTTTCTTTCATCAATAAACCATCTTTGATCCTTGCACCTATGATAGTAGTCACATGATTACCTGCTTCTTTCATGGCTTTTACTTGCAGTAAAAGAGGGGCAATCATTACACTGCCTCCTATGCATAAGACTTTTCCAAATTTCTTAATTTCTGAAGGATTACCTAACGGTCCTGTAACGTTTTCTAAATCATCACCGACTTGCAATAGACCTAGCTCTTTTGTAGTTTTGCCAACTTCATGAAAAGCAAAAGAGAGTGTTCCTTTTTCTCTATTATAGTCAGAAATTGTTAAGGGTATACGTTCCCCTTTCTCACTAATAATTACAATAACGAATTGGCCTGGTTCTGCTTTTGCAACTATGTCTGGAGCTGAGACTTCAAACATTTTTGTTTTAGGAGCAAGTTCCTGAATAGAGAGTATTTTGTACATTATTTTTCGCCTCCTTTAGCAACACAACATTGAGGTGAAGCTGATAATTTTTCGTAAAATTCATCAATTTTCTTATTAAGCTCACCAACACATCTAGGTGAAGTTTCGTAATACTCAAATCGATCAAGTAGATCCAAGTTTTTCAACACTTTCTTTAATACTTCTAAATTACGTTCTGCAGTATCCCTACCTTCTTCAAGCTTGCAGTCTTCAGATGAACAAACAACACCCATTACTCCATCAAATCCACATTGCAAAGCATTGATTACATGAACTGGATCCAAAGCTTTAAAGCATGGAATCTCCAAAGCCATCGCATTTTTTCCTTTAAACACACTATTTGGATCGTCTAATGCTGAAAACTCTGACCATTGACAAACAAAAGCTAAAAGTGTAGGTTTCTTGCTATCAGATTTAATTTTAGCTGCTGATTTTGCATATCGTTTAACAACTTCTTCGAATTCAAAGCCTTTCACTTCTATGGCTTCGTGAGGACAAACTAAAGCGCATGCACCACAACCTACACATTCTTCCTCTAGTATGGTTGGAGTGGCAAATGGTTCTGCCTTAATTGCTTCATAAGGACAGATAAAGACACATTTATCACAACCTACACATTTATCTGTATCATATACTGCTTTTCTGGAGAATTTTACTACCCTAAGGGTATTCTTATCGTATCCTAGTTGTTCTAGGATGTTTTTACTCAATTGAATTCTTCGGGTGTTTATCTTAGTGCCTTCTTTGTATCGACAGAATTTATCTTCACATTGAATTGATAGAATATTTTTAATACCTGAATTTAATGTTTTGAAAATAAAATCAGTCGGAATTCTTCCCGAACAGGGTAATCGCAGTGGGATATAATTCTCAACTTCAATGCCCTGATCAGATAGTATTTCTTCAGTTTCACAGGTTGAAGGTGAGTTTCCTCGACACATCAGAACTAGTGTTTCACTTGGATCTTTCTTTCTTGCACATTCTACATAATCTATAAGGTGATCATAATCATAGTAGGCCATTTCTATTGCAACTACTGGACAAGCACTAGAGCAGATCCCACAAACCTGACATTCTTGAATGTCAATTGTCACCTCGTCTGTTTTAGAAT
>JAOZGY010000013.1 GCA_026015145.1 Candidatus Bathyarchaeota archaeon
ACCTTTTTTAATTAATCAAAAACTTTCGTTAATGCAAAATCAGGTTGTAGTTAGAATAGTTACTGTTAATCACAGATTAATATTAATTGTTTTATTCATTAGCATTACAGGAGTGGCTATTACAAGTTTTTTAATTTCACAAGGTTATCTTGGAGAAAAACGCATATCATTTAACCAAACTCTAGTTATCAAAATTTCTGGGGGTGGATCAACAAATCCAATACCGGGGTTCCATGATTTTTCGCCAGGTTCAGAAGTTTTAATTTCAGCTAATCCCGATGTAGGTTATGATTTTAGTTATTGGCTTCTTGACGGAGAAATCAAATTAGAAAATCCAATAACTGTTGTTATGAATAGCAATCGTTCTTTGCAAGCTTTTTTTGCAATTATTGTAGAACCTAGTCCCTCACCTACTATTTCCCCAACTCCTACTATTACACCAGATCCAAGTGCTACAGCTGAAGTGACTATTGACGGTGAAACATTTTTCTTTAATCCAACAAAAATTGAATCAATCAGACCAGACTTATTTAATAATTCATTTTCAATATTTGATGTTCTTGTATACCTTGATCAGCAAAAACAAATTGTACTTGAATATCATTTTGATGAAACTATGAACACTAACATTATTGATTTAATAAATGGTGAATCGAACTGGTGGTATTACACTTATTATTCAGGTGGCTGGCGGGAAAATAACGTTTTTAGACCAGATCATTATCCTTGGAAAGAAGGAACGACTCTAAACTTCTATAGAACATCTAGTTCAGCTTTGGAAACGATATATAACGTGTGGAGAACTGAGATAATTCGACTAAATAATAACAGTGGGAAAATTGTGATTCCTCTTGTTATAATTCGCGGAACTAGTTTCACAAAAGAGTTTGAAAATGTTGAAGTAACTCCACACAATTTAAGAACGGATATTTTTCGTGAGGATTTGATTACTGCAATAGATGTCATTCTATCTTTAGGAGATCAGGGAAAGATTAGTTATCAACTTCAATGGTATGACAGCATTGGATCAGCAAACATAGTTAGAAGCTATTGGGTTGAAGGGATAAATACGGAAATTGCCTCAGGAAGAGCCGGTTGGGTGTATGAGGCAGGATCAAATATCTACCGAGGATTTCAAGGGAATCATATTCATCTACCTTCAGATACACGAATATTGAACTTTCCTGAATATGTGGAATTCTTCTGGATATATCTATGAAAAATAGATCCCCTTTAGAAAAAAGGTTTTTTAAGAACTTTTTGCAACTACAAAAATTTCTTTTGCAATTTCTTCATCCACTGCAATTTGTGCTCTTTCAATTTGGAAAACATGTGATGGAAATCTTTGAATTATTCTAATGTTCATTCCTGGAGTAATTCCCATAGCCATCAATTTTTGTAGCCTACCCCTTCCCTTTGAGTGGATATAAGCAATTCTTCCTTCTTGGTCCGGCTTCATTTGCGATAAAGGAACAACAACTTTGGTTGTTTTAGTAGATCCTTTTCGGCAACACCTTCCTTTGGGGATTGATTTTCCATGAGGACAAACTCTTGGATGCCCCAGCAAAATACAGACATTATCATCTATTCCTCTTCTGATCGCGTGTTCAAGTTTGCAAGCGGCCTCTTCAACTAACCCGATTTCCGTATCTAAAATGTCTACCAATAATCGTTCTGCAAGCCTGTGTCTTCGAACAACATTCTCTGCTTCATTTTGTCCTTTTTTAGTTAACAAAATCTGGTTTTCTGATGTGGAAATTAATTTTAAGGTTTTCAATTCTCTGATTGCTTTGTCTTTTGTTTCCTTTTCCATATTGTAAAAGTTGGATGTTGCTTCTCCTCCCTCTATAGAGCTTATCCATAAACTTTCCAAAATCTCTTCTGAACTTTCACTAAGATTCATTTTTTTGATTTTTTCCTCCTATTCTTAAAGAATTTTATTATTTTTGGTTTTAAAGGCATTTTATATCTACAATTAGGGCAACAAACCATGTTGCAGCTTTTAGAAAATAAGCAACCTTGACAAGCTGCAATCCTCCCCTCTTCAAACACATAACCGCATAACGCACATTTCATAGTGGAATCCCCGCTGAAATCAAGATTATATTTAAGATGAAGCCGATAATAAAGGCAAAGGAGAAAACAAATAATGCTATACCTATAGCTGTCTTAATTCCCCTCTCCTTTATTAACACTGAAAATTGGGCAATGCATGGAACAAAAAGTGTAAGTGTTACTGCAGAAACTACCAATTGTATACCTGATAACGTTCCTGTTTGTTGCAAATCGTAGAGTCCTGCAGCTCCATAATCCCTTCTAAAAAAACCAAAGAGTATTGCTGATGCAGCTTCCGGGGGAAGTCCGATCCATTGAGCAGGATGTGCTATAGTGGTTATAGCTAGGTCAAAGATTCCGGTAATCTGTCCTATCCAGATCCCAACACTAGCCAAAATGAACATGGGAAAGACTTCCTTGAAATACCATTCCATCCGGGTGAAGGTTTTCATTAGGACATTGCTTATCTTTGGTATTCTAAGTGGGGGGATCTCCATATAGAATCCCGGTTTTTCTCCAGGTACAAGACGGGCAGCAAGAAAACCAACTAACAAAAAGATCAGAATAACTACAATTACCCAGATTACGGTTGCTAGAGGGTTACTTGCCATGATGGCAAATAGAACCCCAAGTTGGGCAGAACAAGGAATTGCAAGAGCTAATAAAATAGTGGCTATAATCCTTTCTCTATTTGTCTCTAAAGTTCTGGTGACTATAGTAGCCATTGTTCCACAACCCAAACCTAATGTCAAAGGAATCACAGCCCTTCCATTCAATCCGATTTTCTTAAAGACTCTATCGATGAGGAGAGCCATTCTGGGTAGATAACCTGTGTCTTCAATTATAGAAAAAACAATAAAAAATGTTCCAACTATAGGCAGAAGCAGTGCTATGGCATAACGAAAACCTAAAGTGAGTATTCCATACTCTCCCACAAACAATTCCTGAATAGGAACATACGCAATGTACGTTTCGAAAAGTTGAGTTATGAAAGGATTGAAATATCCTTCAAAAATTTCACCCTCAAGGAATCCTACAAGAGTTTGGGCACCAAAAACCCCCACAAACTGATAGATGCCAAAATACAAAACTAGTAATAAAATAGGTATTCCAGTGAGAGGTCTCATCATTAGTTTGCTAAGTTTCTCTTTAG
>JAOZGY010000019.1 GCA_026015145.1 Candidatus Bathyarchaeota archaeon
AAATACTGTGAGATTTTGAATACTAATAATAAGTTTTTCCAAAAATTATATATAAACAAATCAATAAAGTATATCACAATGACTGCAAGTTTAGAAGTTGACTTAGTTCTGGATAATTTAATCAAGGAATTCGGAGAATCCGGACTCTATTTTATTTTAATTACTTCTGAAAATGGTGCAGTTATAAAGTCATATATTAGCGATGAATTTAATAAAAATTCAATAGGTCTAAATATGTCTCAACTCTATGAGCTAGCAGAAGAAATTACAGCCGACATTGGAGTCCACGACCCAGATTTCAATATTATTCATGCTAGCAACTATTACATACTTTCAGTTAAAATATTAGGAAAGATCCTTATTGTCCTAATGGATGATCAGATTGATTTTTCGTCTATTTTTGATATCATAAATAAATGCATTATAACTAATTAAGGCTAAATACTTCTAAGACGATTCTAATCAATAGAAAATAATGTAAATCTTTATTAAATCTCCTATTGAAATATTATACTATCAATACACTTTTTGGAGAAATAAAATGAAGTATCAGAAAAATCAGTATTCAGATTCATTCTCAATTTGTACTTTTATAATCGCTGGGGGATTTTTATATTGGGGGATAAACACTTTCATAACTGAAGGTCCCACGCACTGGTGGGGGTATATCTCAATAGCAATAGGTGTTGCTATTTTAGTTGGGCAAATTGTTGCAATAACTAATAGAAGTAAGCTAAGAAATGTGGTATTAGCTGAATTTCAAGAGAATCCGCAAGTAACAGTAGAAGATGTTAGTAAAAGTACAGGAATTACATCAAAAGACATTCAAGCGATTATTTTAGATCTAAAAGCTTCAGGTCAACTGAGAGCAAAATTTAATACAGAAACCGGGCAAATAAAACATTTATTAACTCCTGAGAAAGAATCAGTTTCAGGACAGCCATCAAAGTATTGCTCTAATTGTGGAACTCCTATTACTAAAGAATCCGCTCAATTTTGTGCATACTGTGGAGGGAAAGTATAAAATCTTAATTTTTTTTATTTTAAGGTAGATTTTTTCAAAGAAAAAATAAAAAAAAAATATTGCTTTTTTTTTAAGATAATTTTTCAATACTATTTTTCTTTTTATCATGTAGTTCGGTTAATTTTTGTCTATTTTCCTTTAATCTATCACCTTTGATCGGATAGAAATACATCCCAATTAGTGAAAGTCCCAGCACTATGGCCGGATATATTCCCATTAGAATCCTAAGTCCTAAGATTACATCTACTCCCGGATTTGGATCATAATTCATCCAATCTGTCGAAGTAAAAACCATTCCAATAATAACAAAATTAAGAATCATCGACAATCTAATGAGAAAATTAAGAACTGCATAATAAATACCTGAACGTCGTACTCCATAAGTAATCTCGTCTTCATCAATAATTTCTGCAATACACTGATCATAAAAGTAAAGCCCACCTCCTAATCCTAAACCATTGATTAACATAAAAATTAAAGCCATCATAAAATTAGTTGAATAAGCAAAAAGTAACACTGCAATTAACCAAACAGCAATTCCAATCATTCCACACATTCGAGCACCTTTTTTAACTCTTATTTTCTCCCATAAAGGTGTCGATGCTGCAGCAATAAGAAAATCAATTAAAAGAAGGATACCGATTAATTCTGAATCTTGAATACCAACTGCATGAGTAAAAAACAACGGTGCTAATGTCGGTAAAATATTGATTACAAGCCAAGTCCCAAGAGCGGGAAAAAGAAACCATAAAAAGGATTTATGCTTGAATGTAAACTTTAAAGTGTTTATAAATGACATTGAAGATTCTGCATCCTTTGAAATATGTTTAGGGTCCTTAGTGCCCCACATGAGAATTAAATAATAGAAGACAAAAATGATCCCTGCCGCTACGATTCCCGTGAAAATATATTGATACGGCGTATTTGGATGTGCGATTGGATCTTCATTCGTGATATCTTCAATGATAAAAGTAGGAAATACCAAAGCAAACATTGTTGCAAGCAAAACAAAAATTATTCTTATTCTCCCAGTGGCACTTCTCGTTTTCATATCAACAAACATTTCAGAAAAAAGAGCATTATAGTTTAAATTAAATGATGTATATGCGATATCAAATAAAATAAGGATTATAACAAAGTAAAAAAATACTGAAGGAGATTGTTCATAAGTAGTAGGGGGAGTAAATAACAAGATCATTAGAACACCGAGTGGGATAGCAGCCCCTATCATCCATGGGATCCGTCGTCCCCATCTACTTTTGGTTTTATCAGAAAGATAACCAATTAAAGGATCATTAATCGCATTCCATAGAGCCCACAGTATAAATCCAAGGGTCATTAAGGTAGTTGGGATCCCTACAACTGCGAAGTAGAAAGTAAAAATTAAAAAAGTAAAAGAATTCAACGCTACGTTGTCTCCAACTTCCCCACATGCAAATGCTAGTTTCGTACGTAAAGTAATTTCTTCTGATTCATTTTCATTCATATAAGCATTACCCAGTGTTTATAGAATTTTTTTTTGAAATCATCTTTTTTTAATGTGAAAAACTAAAATTAAATGTGATTTAATATTTGATATTTCACTTTAAATAAGTATCTTATTTGAGAGGCTTTTCTAATAATTTAAAATTATATTGACTTATAAGTGACTCGATATGGGAAAAATTTTTACCGCAGGGGTAATTGGTGCGGGAAGGATGGGAAAGATACATATTAAAAACATTTTACTTAATATTCCTGAATTAAAGTTAAAATTAGTTGCAGATATTAAACTAGATGACCAATTAAAAGAATGGGCTAGTGATATGGGTGTACCTAGACTCACTCAAGATGCAAATGAAATATTTAATGATCCTGAAATCAATATAGTGATAATTGCTTCCTCTACTAATACACATATTGATTTCATTCAAGAAGCAGCTCAAGCAAAAAAAGATGTTTTCTGCGAAAAACCAATAGGTACTAATATAAATCGTATTAAAGAGACATTGGAGATTGTTAAAAGAGAAAACATCAAGCTTATGATCGGATTCAATAGGAGGTTTGATAGAAATTTTAAAAAAATTAGAGAAATTGTTGCCTCAGGTCAAATAGGAACACCTCAGATTATTAAGGTAACTGCCCGTGATCCTGCTCTTCCACCTATCGAATATATTAAAGGATCGGGAGGTATGTTTATCGACATGACGATTCATGATTGGGACATGGCTTGCTTTCAAGCAGGGAGTAGTGTTAAAGAAGTATATGCTTGTGGAGCAGTCCTTGTTGATCCTGAAATTGGAAAAGCAGGAGATATTGATACAGCAGCTCTTATAGTAAAACTTAAAAATGGGGCATTAGCAATGATTGATAATTCTCGTCAAGCCGTATATGGTTATGATCAACGTGTTGAAGTTTTTGGCTCAAAAGGTTGTGCTATAGCAGATAATGAACCAACGAATACTGTACGCCTGTATACTGCTGAAAAAACAAAGGAAGATAACATTCCTTATTTCTTTTTACAAAGATACATGGATTCATATGCAGAAGAATTACGATCCTTTCTTGATTGTGTGCAGAATAATAAAGAACCTTCGCCAAGTGGAGAAGAAGCTCTTCAAAACGTTCTTGTAGCTATTGCTGCTCAAAAATCATTCGAAGAGAATCGGCCTGTAAAAATATCAGAAATAGATTTATAAATTTAAGTAAGAAAATTTAAGAGCATTACCTTAATTTCTAAAGTATCAAGCTATTAGAGAATGTAATCTTAAGTTTAGGAAGTTGATGAATTATCTCATTTGATTTATCTGCGTTTAAAGTATTAATCAGAAAAATGCTCCCTTCCAAAGAAAGTGTTTTTACAGTCGATACCACTGGAGATGGAAAGGCAGATTCAATACAGATAAAAGTAATTAACCTATTATTACCTTTTACGGTACCTGAGAATATCGAAATTGGTGATTTTAAATTAGGGAGTTTCGATTTTAATAATATTAATCTATCTGAATATTTTAGTGTATTTTTAGATGATAGGCCACTTAATCTCTCAAAAGAATCTCTAAACGTTGATACAATAAAAGATTACTTTTCGCTTTTTCATAAGGGAGAATCATTCAACTTTGACGATATCCTTGAAGGAAAGTTAAGTGGAAGAACTATAAATTTAGGTGACAGTGTAAGCATTTTAATAACGTTAAATCCAGACACTCTAAGTGAGTTAACTAAAGGTCCTCACGCCGTTAAGATTGATAGTGATTTCATCTCGAATCTTATTATTAATTTCGAGTTAGATGAGAACAATATGAATTTGAAATTCGATCCTAAGAATACTTAATCATAGAATTAGCTATACTTTACTTTTCTTCTTAGTCTCTTTAAATATATATAGGAGTTTTTATGTTTAAATTCTGAATCTAATAAAAAGGTGTCTGTATGGCTATCACTAAGCTTGCACAAGGGACTGATATACCTTCTTTCAATGACTCCGCAACAATTCATTTTATCTGTCCAATTTGTAAATCTGAAAAAGGATTAGATTTTCCTAAGTCAGTTATTACGCAAGCGAAAGGATTAACTACAATGTCAATTGCGAGAGGTCTAGTTTGTGATCACCAATTTCAAGCTTTTGTTGATAAAAACTTTGCTGTTCGCGGTTATCAGAGAGTCGATTTCGAATTTGAAAAAACTGAAATTAAAGAACAAAAAGCCCTAAGTGGTGACAAGGATCTCTTCGAAAATCTAGTCCTTGAAGGAAATTTTGTTGAATACAATCCCAGGAAGAAACCTGAAAAAATAACTCAATCAAAACATAAGAAAAGACCATTG
>JAOZGY010000032.1 GCA_026015145.1 Candidatus Bathyarchaeota archaeon
AAAAGCTGATTTAAATGGATTCTATGGGGAATATTCTGTTATAGAATAATAGTTGTGGGGAAAATTGAATAAAGTTAGTTTAGCAGAAGGGATAAATTGGGTTGGTGTAGTTGATTGGAATCTGCGTGATTTCCATGGTTTTACTGCCCGAAGAGGGACCACTTACAACTCTTACTTGATATCGGATAAAAAAACCGCACTTATAGATACGGTAAAATATACTTTTTCTGAGGAGTTTCTCAAGAAAATTAGTGAAATTACTGAGCTAAAAAAACTGGATTATATAATAATCAATCACTTGGAGATGGATCATTCAAGTTCTTTACCAATAGTTGCGAAAATTGCACAAAATGCAATGATAATTAGTTCTCAAAGGGGAAAAGAAGCTATTATCGAGCATTATGGAGCAGGTTTTCGTATTAGGACTGTTAAAACTGGTGATGAATTAAATTTAGGAAATCGAACATTACGTTTCATTGAAGCACCTATGCTTCATTGGCCCGATAGCATGTTTACGTATATTGTTGAGGAAAAAATATTGTTATCTAATGATGCTTTCGGGCAACATCTTGCTTCTGTTTTCAGGTTTGATGATCAAGTAGATGAACATGTGTTACTGGAAGAAGCTATTACATATTATGCTAATATTCTAATGCCTCTTGGATCATTAATATCTCGTAAAATTCAAGAAATTGTTAAAATGGGCATTGCGCCTAAAATTATTGCTCCAAGTCATGGTATGATTTGGCGGTCAAATCCTTCTAAAATAATTCAAGCCTATCTAGATTGGAGTGTATGCAAATCCAAACTAAAAGCTGTTGTCGTATTCGATACAATGTGGAGGAGTACTGATAAGATGGCTAGAGCTATAACTGAGGGATTAGCCAGTCAGGGAGTTAATGTTAAATTATTAAAATTGCGAGTTGCTGGAAAAACAGAGGTTGTAACTGAAATATTAGATTCTAAAACTGTCATTGTAGGTTCACCAACACTAAACCAACAAATGTTTCCTAGTTTGAGTGCTTTTCTAACATACATAACAGGTCTAAAACCCAAAGGAAAACTATGGAGTTTCTTTGGATCTTACGGTTGGAGTAGAGGTGCAGTAAAATCTATGTCTGAAATGGCAAAAAAAGCTGGTTTTGAGGTATTCGAACCTGGACTAGAAGTAAAGTATGTTCCCAACCAAGAAGATTTAAAGAAATGTTTTGAGTTCGGAAAAAAGATTGCAATAAAAATCAAGGCTTGATCTTATTTTTGGGCAATTCTCTTGAATAAATAAAAAACGAGAAAAATAATGTTCTCTAAACAAATTAACATCATTAATTTTTTCTGGATATCTCTTTAGTCGATTTATATGAAGTAAATTAGAGGTTTATCATTGTTTTATAAATTGATCCTTGGGAGCACCACATATTGGACATGTCCAATCTTCAGGTAATTGTTCAAAAGGTGTTCCAGGTTTTATTTTATGATCAAGATCACCAACTTCAGGATCATAAACATATCCACATACACTACATTCCCATTTATCCATATTTATTCCTCATTATTTGTTAAAAATCAAACTTCACCTTATAAAGCATGATGGATTATTGCAAAGAATTTAAATGTAAAACCAAGAATTTTGGATAAAAGAAGAAAGATCTAGGAATCAAGATGGCTTAAAGAACTGTTCTTTTGGAGCTCCACAAATAGGACATCTATCAGGTGCTGTGCCTTCAACTGTATTCCCACATACTCTACAAACGAAATAATCGATTTGTTCTAGTTTTTGTCCTTTCTCTAAAGCTGAATTTACTTTTTGCAAAAGGTTAGCGTGAATTTGTTCCACCTTCTTAGCTACATTGAAACTCCATACAGCTTGTTTATTCCCTTCTTTATTTGCTATATCAATAAATCCTGGATACATACTTTTGAATTCATGTGTTTCACCAGATATTGCAGCTTTGATGTTCTCAGCTGTTGAATTTATTTCTCCAGTTATTTTCAGATGATTTAATGCGTGCACTGTTTCAGCTTCTGCTGCTGCTTTAAAGAGTTTAGCTATTTGTAAATAACCTTCTTCTTCAGCTTTTTTAGCAAAAGCTAAATATCGTCTGTTAGCTTGTGATTCTCCTGCAAACGCGTTTTCTAAATTCTTTTTAGTTTCACTCATTTTAAATCATTAAGTATTAAGATAGTGCTAACGATTATATTTTACGTACAAGACAACTGAACAAAAGTACATTTTTTATATAATATTATTTTACTGAACAATGCAGATTAATAAAAAAATGAAAGAGGTGCTGATTTTCTGACAACTAAATAGTTATATCAGCGGCATATCAAAAGATTAGATGTGGTATAATGCAGTTTTCTAAAGTTATAGGCAAAAGAAATGAACAGAAAGTTATTTTATTCACACTTAGCACCTGTGCTTGGTGCAAGTTATTAAAACAGTTTTTGAAAGATAATGATGTTGAATATAGTTTCATCGATATTGATCTCTGCCAAGAAGAAGAAAAAGAAAAGATTCGTCAAATGATAAGAGATAAAGGCGGTTTATTAAGCTTCCCAACCACGATAATAGATGACAAAATCTTGATCACTGGATTTAGAAAAGATAAAATCAAGGAGGCACTTAACTTTTGACTGAAATATCTTTTGAAAAAGTAAAAGAGAGAGCAGAGATCGACGCAAAAAGAAATGGATACTACCTCAATCCAGACCCTAAATTTTTAAAAAGTCTGCTAGAGGGTCTCAAACAAAATGAAGAGAGATATAATTATCCATCATGTCCATGTAGACTAGCATCTGGAAAAATTGATTTTGACAGAGATATCATCTGTCCTTGTGACTACCGAGATCCTGATGTATTAGAATTTGGTGCCTGTTACTGTGCATTATATGTAGATGAAAAGGTTATAAAAGGAACAATTGAATTGGATCCAGTACCAGAACGAAGACCATTAGAAAAACAAGCAAGAGCTTATGGTGGTACTTCTACACAAGAAAAAACTGGTGAAATCAAAATAAACGAAGGAACTAAAACGAATATTAAAACAAAATTAAAATTGTGGTATTGCAAACAGTGCGGTTATGTTGCATTCAGAGAAGAGCCTCCACTCATTTGCCCAATATGTAGAGCAAAAAAAGAAATGTTTACTGAAATAAAAACGCGAGTCAATTATTCAACATAACCTCAACATCTATTTTCTGATTTTTATTTCGATGTTTATCCAATCTTCTTTAATACCTTTCAAAGAAGTTACTGCACCGGTAATAGTTCCGTTTAATATTTTTTCCACAAATTCATTAAGAGGAATTTCATTAGAATCTACCTTAAGTTTAAGTCCCAAATGATTCACCTCATAATAAGTCTATATTATGAATAGTAAAACTTTTTGGAGAATAAAAAGTAACTAATAAGAGGAAAAAATAATCGTGAAAAGACCAACAGTATATCTTGAACCCAAAAAAAGAGTTCTAAAAATTATTGATCTCCTCGATAAAGAATATACAAAAGCTAAAACTGCGCTAAATTACATAAAACCTTTAGAATTGTTGGTAGCTACAATACTCTCTTCGCAATGTACGGATGAAAGAGTAAATAAAGTCACTGAAAAACTATTTAAAAAATATAGATCAGTCGCCGACTACGCAAATGCTGATCTAAAAGAACTTGAAGAGGATATTAGATCAACAGGTTTCTACAGGGTTAAAGCAAATTACATAAAAAAAAGCGCACAGATGATAAATTCAGAATATCAAAAAAAAGTGCCCAAAACCATGCAGGAATTGATTCGACTTCCTGGTGTTGCTAGAAAAACTGCTAATATTGTTCTCCAAAACGCGTATAACATTACTGTAGGAGTTGCCGTGGACACCCACGTGAAACGTCTTTCCAATAAACTTGGACTCACGAACAATAAAGATCCATACAAAATAGAAATTGATTTGATGAGGATTGTTCCAAGAAATAAATGGATGAAGATAACAGACTTACTGATTTTTCATGGTAGAGCAATATGTAAAGCTAGAAAACCAAAGTGTGCAAAATGTGTTTTGAATAAAATTTGTCCATCATCAAACATTTCATAAAACTCGTTTTTCCATTAAAATAGTATAGAAAAATCGCTTAATCCCATCACCCTCTACAGAAGAAAAATGCATAATTTGAATAATTTTAAAATATTCTGAAAAAAGCTGAGTTAATTGTTTTTTTGTAAAATGATTCCAAGCAGGCCCATTTTTATAGCTAAAGCATGTTAGCATATAATACCCATTTTTTTCAAGACGCGATTTATTCCATTAATAAATTTAATCCTATCAATAATTCTGACTTGATGAAAACACCCCATATCAAATACAAAATCAAATATATCATTAATGAAGCTCAGAAACAAAGTTCGCCAACACGAAATATATCAGTAATTTGTCTTTTTTCGCTTCTTTTTTTGCATATTGAATTGCAGCTTTCGAAATATCTATTGCATAAACTGAAAAACCGTTTTTAGCTAAATAAATGCTATTTGTACCAGCTCCACAACAAACATCTAAAATTTTTCCTTTTCTTATCAAATCTTTCTCTAGTAATTCAACTAAAATTGGTCGGGGCTTGCCTAGCTTCCATCCTAATGTGTTTAGTGGATATTCTCGATAGATTTTATCCCATTTATTATAGTCTGAAGTCATAAATCGATCCTTGATAATAGGAGACTAATCTTTGATTTTAGTTTAGTTCTTGTCTAAATAGTTTGGAAATCATATCAATCCCAGCAGCTCAAAAAAGCATGATTGACACATAAAAGTTATTAGTTTGGGTAGGTCTTGTAGTGTGTTCGACGGAGAATCACTTAGTGTCTTTTGAAATCCAAGATTTGCCTGATGTTATAAGAGTAATTATTTTATTGAATCTCAGAAAGGGCAAAATAAGAAAAACACAACTTAAAAAAAGAATAGACAAAGTTTGCGTTGGATACACTTGTGTAGAAATGAACGAGTTAGACGAAGCTTTGAATGAAATGGCTTCAGAAGGTTTAATCGCAGAAAGCAAAAATAGTTTAAAATTAACCACCAAAGGATTAAGATTAGGGAAAGAATGGCAGAGTCTTCTTCTTAAAAAAGAGCCAATATTGGAGATAGTTGCTGGACTTGTAGACGGATCAATAACTGGATTAGTGGTTATCTTGTCAGCTGTAATAGCAGAGCTAAGCGCTAGCATAGCTATTTTCGCAGCTCTTTTGACTTTAAGTGCAGTAGCAATAACTAACTTCTCAAGTTTTCTATTGGGTGGTATCACAGAAGATATGGCTGACATTATGACACTTCAGAATTTAATGAGCTATAGTTTGAGTGATAACCCAGACAAAAAAGAACGCAATAAATCGTTAATATTAATTAAACAATTATTTGTAATATTAGACAAAGAGATTCATAGATCCAATTTATATGCATCTATTATTGTTGGAACCACAACTTTTGCAGCAGGCAGTATACCAATAGTAACATATCTTATGTTAACTCAATTTTATCCACTGAACATTTTATTATCATTGAGTGTTGTTGCTGTTGTAGTTGGCATATTTCTAGTTAGATACCGATCTAGAAAGACCAGGGTAAATTGGAAAATGACTTTTATTGAGACTTTAGCGATTATCATTATTGCAACAATTGCCTCATTGATCTTGGGGGGAATAGCATAACAAAAAGCTTACTCCGGTTTTTGAAAAAGACTTGAGTGTTCGATCATTATGCATCTATTCATTACAACTTCTAATCCCGCATTTCTTGCTATTTGTGCAGCTAGATCATCGATTATGCCTAGTTGCATCCAAATAACATAAGGAAGACCATGTTTCCTTCTTAACCTAATTGCTTCTTCAACAATTCTTGGAACATCATTTGAAGGTCTAAAAATATCCACTATTTCTATTGCCTTTTGGATATCAATTGGTATTTCAAGAAGACAGGAGTAGCTTTTTTCACCAAGAATTTTGTTGGCAAATGGATTCACAGGGATTATCTTAAATCCATTATCCTGCAAATAAGAACTCACCCTATAACTGTCCTTACTGGTATCCCTAGACAGACCCACCACTGCAACTATTCGATATGTGGTTAAAATTTCTCTAATTTTTTTTTGTTCAAACATTTTTTAAGTCTTAGCCTTTCTTTGGATTTGTTTATTTTACTAAAACATACCTTATCATTATTTGGTATTATTAAGTTACACAAACACAATAAGTGAGAAAATACTCAGAATATTTTTCAGAGATACAACTATGAATGAAGACTTTACAATAAATTATTTGACTATTTTATATAATTAACAAACTTTTTTTGAAAAGCAAAAAGTGCATGTTTCAGATTTATTAGATGGGATTCTTTTTTGACAAAATGAACATAAAATTCCTTTTTCTCGAACTAGACTACATGT
>JAOZGY010000040.1 GCA_026015145.1 Candidatus Bathyarchaeota archaeon
GCATGTCAATATTCGCTAAACCTGCATATAAGGGCTTTTACATACCCTGAGCATACCTAAGGCTTGAAATGGGGCTTGTTTTGGGGTTTTTTGGTTTTGAGAAGTAGCTAAAAGCATCTAAAAACAAACTGTAGAACACATAAGCAATAAATGTAAAAAAACAGATCATACCAAACAGATTAAGTGAATCACTATTTTTGTGCAATAATATCCTTGTATTTAAGATAATTAATAATTACAACTTTTGTTCTTTGGCTATATCCTCTTCTGTTAATTCTTCAATCAATCCGAATTTAACCAAATCTCTTTTCAGGGTTCTTTGAGGTTTCCTAGTATTCGCTTTTTCACTTCCGATAAAATACATTAACCAACCAATAATGAAAATTAAAGAAAGGACAGGAAGGAGTAGCAATCCCAAAAGACGTCTACGCAACTGTTTCACCATTAATCCAAGATTTTATGTTTATATTTATGACCTTTATGAATCTTTAATTCACCATTTTATTGAATTTTAAAGAAAAAGAAAACGAAAAAGTGAAAAGCTATAATGATGATCATTGTTTTTAATAATGAGGTTGTAAATTGAGCGAATTAAATATCGCAACAATTCAATTAAATGGAGAAAAACAGAATTTCATTTTAAACAAAAAAGACTTTAAAACTGGTAGTAGAGGTTATCATTCAAGTGGAAAAATGCAGATAGGAGATAAACGGTATCAGATCAACATTCTTTGTGTAGAGATTGGTTCAAAACAAAAAAAATAAAGAATTTGTTCTATTATCAAAAATAAATAAGAAATATATTATAAAATTTTCATAATCTTACGACTGTATTTCCACTGTTAATATTTTCACATCTTCTATAGGTTTTTCATTGTCAACTGGAACTAGTGATATCGCGTCAACAACATCCATTCCTTCTGTAACTCTGCCAAATACTGGATGTTTTGTATCTAACTGGTTATTGTTAACTACATTGATAAAGAATTGACTGCTTCCTGTATTTGGACCTGCATTTGCCATTGCAATTGTTCCTCTATTGTTCAAGTTATTATCAGAAAACTCGTCTGGTATAGTTGAAATGCTTGGATCTCCTAAACCAGTTCCTGTTGGATCCCCTCCTTGTATCATAAAATCAGAAATTACTCTATGGAAAATTGTATTATCATAAATTCCTTGCTGGACGAGCATCTTGAAGTTTTCAGTAGTTATAGGCATGTCATTTCTCAGTTCAATTGAGATGTTACCCATAGTTGTAGATAGTAAGATTATTGTAGGCTCTGAATTATTATTAATTAGAATTATGTATGCTCCGGATGCACTTACAATTATCATAATGAAGAATAGCGCGAGTAATAATTTTTTCTTTTTGTTTGATCTGCGTCTGTACGCTTTTCGTTTGTATTGTTTATTGGAACTCATTGGAAAACATTTAACAACTTTTTATTTAAATTTTTTCAAAGAATCAGATTTGTTCGCAATGTTTTCTAACAAACTCTGTAGCTTTGCTTCTCAGCGATTTTCTAGAGCTGTTCACTTGCCTTTCTACAAATGATAGTACCTTCTTTTTCTCATCAATATTGTCAAAAAATAGATCAAATGATCCAATAGCTTTTTCAGCAATAACTCTTCGACATTCCTCTGTAAGATGTGGAGTTAATTTTATTTTTTCAACGCTCAAGATTTTCGCAGTTATTTTTTGAGTAAGATACGGTTTAGCTAAAGCAATTTTACCTAGATTTTCAATTACGTTTGCAACAGTAATCATATATTCATCTCTAAGGAAACTAGAATATTTCTCAAAAATAGAATCAATCTTTTTTTCTTTATCTATTGGTGCCATATTTGCAATTATTGCCATAGAATTCCATGTTATTATCCTATATTTGCTATCTAACAATTCAATAAATGAATCTATGTAAGGGTATATTTCTCCTGGATAGTTCTCACTTAAATCCATTAGCACCTTACCACATCCATAACGTATTGATGGTTTTAGTGAATACATTCCCTTAACTAATACTGGAATTAACTCAAGATTATGTTCAACAATTTGATGTAATCTACCTTTTGTCAGACTTTTATCTTCTAATCCACTCAACAATTTATCATCCAAAAACGATCAACTCCATCTAAAAACATCAAACATCAATGTCTTTAAAATCGTTTTTCATTGATCTCGAACTCACACCCGTTTTTCTCTTAATAGGAATTAAATTAATCAGAAATTCAAGTAATTTAGCTAGAAAATTTTGAAATTCAAGATTCCTCTTGTCAGTGTAACTTGCGTATCTACGGTATGGTTATATTGAACCAGTGCAAAACAAAAGAAGAGAAAGTCTATGTCAGATACTGGAATAACTGTAAGAAAAAGTGCTAATTTCTCAGAGTGGTATGTTGAAGTAGTTCTAAAGTCTGGTTTAGCCGATTATGCGCCAATTAAAGGATGTATGATCTTTAAAGCGCAATCATATTCTATTTGGGAAAAAATTCAAGAAGTATTCAATAAGAAAATAAAATCTTCGGGTCATAAAAATGTCTATTTTCCTATGTTCATTCCTGAAAGTTTTCTAAAAAAAGAAGCTGAGCATTTTGAAGGGTTTGTTCCAGAAGTAGCATGGGTAACTCAGGGGGGAGATACTGTTCTGGAAGAAAAATTAGCCATAAGACCTACCTCTGAGACAATAATTTATTCGACCTTTGCTAAGTGGATTAGAAGTTGGAGAGATCTGCCTTTAAAGATTAATCAATGGTGTAATATTGTAAGGTGGGAAACCAAAGCTACAAAACCATTTTTAAGGACTAGAGAATTTTTGTGGCAGGAAGGACACACAGTCCATAAGACTTGTGAAGAAGCCAAACAAGAAGTCTTAGAGATTCTCAATGAGTATAAAGACATAATGGAAAAATATTTGGCGATTCCTGTGCTTATAGGAGTAAAAACAGATAACGAAAAGTTTGCTGGAGCTCTTTATACAACAACCCTGGAAGCTATTATGCCGGATGGCAAGGCACTTCAAATGGGGACTTCACATAATCTAGGGCAAAATTTTGCTAAAGTTTTTAACATTGAGTATATAGGTGAAGACAAGAAAAATCATAGGGTTTGGCAAACCTCTTGGGGTATGTCTACTCGATTAATAGGTGCGCTTGTTATGGTTCATGGTGATGACAGAGGGGTTGTGATTCCACCTAAAGTTGCATCAACAAAAGCGGTAATAGTGCCGATAACCTACAAAACTGGTGATTCAAGTGCTATTCTTGAAAAATCCAAAGAAATTTTAGATAAACTCAAAGAAAACAATATCTCAGCTGTCCTTGATGATCGAAAGGAATACACTCCAGGATGGAAATTTCATGAATGGGAACTTAAGGGGGTTCCTATTAGAATTGAAATTGGTCCCAGAGATTTAAAACTGAATCAAATCACATTAGCAAGAAGAGATACTTTTCAAAAAAGCACCGCAAAAATAGAAGATACGATACAAACGATAACAAACCTTCTTGATGAAATCCAAGATAGTTTGTACGCAAAAGCAAAAAAAATGTTAATTGAAAAGACAACTTTCGTTTATGGTTATGAAGATTTTAAAGAAACTCTCAAAACAAAGGGGGGTTTTATAAAAGCTGCATGGTGTGGTAAACCCGCTTGTGAAGAGAAAATTAAAGCTGAAACTGGTGCAACAATTAGGCTAAAACCTTTTGTTAAAGAACTTTCAACGGATAAGTGCCTTTATTGTAATGAAAAATCTGAAGAGATTGTGTATTTTGCCAAATCATATTAGATAATTCTCTGAAAATTTGGTTCTTTTCTGCTTTATCTCATTCCAATTATTGACGATGTATATGAGCCGGAGGATTATCCCAAATCATGTTGAAACTAAATATTATTTTAATTTCCTGACATAATAAATAGAATTTTATGCTAAACCGAATTAAATATCTTCATTTTTAATGAAATATTTACTTTAATGCATATCTATTCTCATTATGTGAAAAGGTAGTTTTTCGCAACCTTTATGTCTTCGAAACACGATCTGTGCATCCGGAGATTTTAGTCAAACGATGGTATCGGTTAAAGTTGCTAAAAGAGCAAATAGTATTGA
>JAOZGY010000056.1 GCA_026015145.1 Candidatus Bathyarchaeota archaeon
CAATGCATTTTAACTTTAGGTAATCCACCCAGAGATTCAGCTACACTAGCTCGGGTAATTTTCATAGCTTCTTCTAAAGTTTTTCCTTTAGCTAATTCTGTTGTCATGCTACTAGTCGCAATAGCTGCACCGCAACCAAAAGTCTTGAATTTTACATCATCAATTCGGTTTCCTTTAACCTTGATGTACATCGTCATAAGATCTCCACAAGTTGGATTACCAACCGTACCTACCCCATCCGCATCAGCTATCTCTCCAGTGTTACGGGGATTCTTAAAATGATCCATAACCTTATCCGAATACATTATTTTATTAGCTCCTTAGGCGTTAAAGGGGACATTCTCCTTAATCTTTCAATTATACCAGGTATTAATTCTTTTATGTAATCAGCGTCTTTTTGAGTTGTTTGCCTACCTAAAGTGATCATTAATGAACCATGAGCTTCTTCATGTTTAAGCCCCATTGCTAAGAGAACATGTGATGGCTGCAATGTTTTTGCAGTACAAGCAGAACCTGAAGAAGCAAATACGCCCATCATATCCAAACTCAAAAGTATTGATTCACCTTCAATGAAGCTATATCTCACAGAAACATTATCAGGCAAGCGCTTTGTTGGATGCCCATTCAAAAAAGCATATGGAATAGGATCTGTCAATCCCTGAATAAGAGCATCTCTTATTCTTATCATTCTTTTGCCTTCAGATTTAATTTCAGATTTTACTATCTCAGCTGCTTTTCCAAATCCAACAATACAAGGTATATTTTCAGTTCCAGATCTCAAGCCCCGCTCTTGTCCACCCCCATGAATTAAAGCATCGATCCTTAAGCTATCTTTCAAGTAAAGTGCACCTACTCCTTTTGGTCCATACAGGTCATTACAAGAAATAGTCATCAGATCTATCCCCTCTTTTTGTACATCTATTGGGATCTGCCCACAAGCAGCCGTAGCATCAACATGTAAGTAGGCTTCGTTTTTATGTACTATTTCGCTTATCTCTTTTATTGGTTGAATAGTACCTATCTCACCATTAGCATAAACTATGCTAACCAACTTTGTTTGATCATCAAGTTTTTCATCTAATTCTTTCAGATCCAAGAGACCAAAAGAATCTACTGGCAAGAACGTTGTTTGAAAACCTTGGCGCATAAGCGATTTGCAGGAATTTACAACTGACATATGCTCTATAGCTGAAGTTAATATTTTGGTTCCTTTTTTTCTATTTCGAATTGCTGTACCCTTTATAGCTAGATTATTACTCTCTGTTGCCCCAGAAGTAAAAATAATTGTTTCAGGTTTTTCTGCATTAATTAACTTAGCAACGTTCTCTCTGCCAATATCTAAAGCTCGTTTTGCATCTTGTCCAAATCTATGAAGAGAAGAAGCATTTCCAAATGATGTCTTAAAATAAGGAAGCATCACTTCAATAACTCGCGAATCTACAGGTTTTCCGGCTGAATAATCCGCATAAACTACTCGTTTATTATCATTTGTCAATTCTCTATTCCTTCAGATTTCATTTCACTTTCTTGATAATGATTCTAGTCACATCGTCTTTTTCTTCAATACTCAAGATTTCATGACCCAAATTATTTACTAATGTTTCAATATCAGATCTTGCTGCCGGATCATCTGCAAGAACCTCTAAAGTCTCTCCGATTTCCATCTCGTCTAATTCAAGACGAGTTCTATAAACTGGTTCTGGACAAAAAAGACCTTGACAATCTATTTTTTTATCAGGTTTGAATGTCATAACGCTCTTATAATGATGGGATTTAACATACAATAAAGGGTTTCGTTTTAATTGATCATTTTCAATAATAGATTCTTAGTAAAAAAAGGATTGAATAGTGAAAAACATCGTTTAATCAAATTTGTTTACAGATCTGGTTGGGTAAAAGGTTCTGTTTTCCCTACCAACATTTTTCCAAAGATATCGATATGTTTTTCTTCATCACTTAGAATTTTCTCCAACAATCCCCTAGTGGTAAAATCGCCTTCAGCTTCAGCAACTTGAATTGTGTTCTTATAGAGTCGGATTGCTTCTTCTTCATTTTGTTGATTTTGCTTTAGCATTTCAATTAAGCTTCCTCCAACAAAAATTGGATCTGGCTTCTCAGTCGGTACACCATTTAGACTTGAAATTCTTTCAGCGAGTTCCTCAGCATGTTTCATCTCATTAATTGCTATTTCCTTAAAAATATGTTTCACCAAAAGACCTTCTAGACCTGTAACTTGTACATGCTGCCACATGTATTGAATCGAAACTTGGAGTCTCTTGCAACGCCTTTATTCAATAATTCCATAAGTTTTTTTGATGCCAAAAATACTACCACCATATTATTTTGATGAGATTAAATATATAAAAATGCTCTAAATTAACTTCTGAAACTGAATAATTTCCTAGAAATTATAGATTAAATAACTATCATTCAAGTTTTATTACTTCTGCATTTTCAATATCAAGACCACGCCAAATTATTTTATAGCCAACAGAATTTACAACAGATGTTGATTCTATCCCTTCTTCATTGAGAATTTTTGTAACTGCAGACAAAGGCAACCTCTTTGAATTCTCAAACTTTTCATCAATTTTCTTTTTTATCTGAGCAAATTTTTCCTTTCTAATCAAGCCTTTTGACCAAATTATGTAATTTTTAGGAGGATTCTGTGTTAATGTTTCTCTAACAGCTTCAACAGAAATACCGATTCTTTCTGAAAATTCATCAAAATATACTATTGGTTCAGTAAAATTAACTTTGAAATTCTTTAGAAAGTTTAATTGTTTGATATGTATTTCTTTGAAAGCATTTCTTAAGAAATTAAGTACTGGGGCTAAAGGTATCTTTTTTTTATAATAAAGGATATTTAATGAAGGTTGTTTTTTTAACTGAGAAATGGCTTCACAAGCTAAACTTTGATCTACAGCAACTAACATTTTGACTTTAATTTCTCTTAGTTTCTTTATCTTTCTTAAAAGATAGGCTGTCGTCCAGAATCCAACGACTTCCATATAGACTTTAAGGTTTTCTCTTTCGAAGGAAAAATCAGGTAATAATACATATTTGCCTGTAATCAGAGGTTCAGGTTCTCTTCGCATAATCCATTTTGTTTTTAATGCTTGAAAACGAGATCCAAAATCAGATTCAACAATGCTGTCATAGGTTTCTGGTTCAACTTGAAGTTTGAACAAATCTTTGTGTTTTATGCTATCTATTCTGAAAGAATATACCTCGTTTGTGTATTTCCAAAGAATTTTAGCTTCAATCTTCCAATTTGAACTTCCAATTATTGATGGAACCAGTTTAGCTATATTTGAACCATAACGCCTGGTAAGCTTAAAAAGACTAATTGGTCCATCAATTTTTATCCATATTTCACCATTTTTGAAGGCTTTGTATATCAAACCAAGCTTTTTTGCTTTAAAAAAGATTTTCTGCCAATTATATAAGGTTGTAAATCGAAGTTCAATTGAATCAAATAATAGTGTCTGTGTTAAGCTTAGATTGTATTTCTCTATAAGCTCACTCGAAGATGGGGATTCAAAAGACTCGAGCTCTAATTCATTATCTAGGTCAGCGTAGATATTTTTTTCAATAAAATCAATTGGTACTCTAAGAGTTTTAGAAGTTTCTTTCAGTATATGTTTTCTTTTTTGCAGATTAGTTGCAGGACCAAGATTTCCGGTTAAATCAAAAATTTTTCGTCTTATTTTTTTTGGATCAAAATTACAGGTACATTTGAAGGTGGATCGACGATCAAGTAGAACTGATAGCCCTCTAATAAGGCGATAATTGTATTCTTCAAGTTCAGTTACATATTCTTTTATAACTTTCTTTTTTTTGCCAATATTTTTTTCATAAAACTCGATAAGTTTTTTTGCAAGTTCCAAATTTTTATTGGTTTTTTTAATATATCTTGGATAGATTTTACCTTGTCGCTTCCAAACAACTAATAGACTACTTGGTAACATGTATTTTATGCAACCTTTTTTGGTTTTTTAGAGCGTCTATGACTGATTTTAACTTCAACGGTTTCCTTGGATACAATTTCGTAGAGTCTAGCCTTTTTGCCTTCTACTTTTCTTAGAAGACGTCCAAGTCTTTGTATATATTCCCTAGAGCTTCCTGTTCCACTTAGAATATACCCAATAGATGCTTCTGGAACATCAATTCCTTCATCAAGAACTTGAGAAGTCACCAAAATGTTGTAGGTACCGTTTCTAAACCTTTCAAGAATTTCTCGTCTTTCGTTTTTTGGTGTTTGGTATGTAATAGAGGGTATGAGAAATCTAGTGCTTATTTGATATACTAAATTGTTATGCAAAGTGAAAATCAGGATCTTAGCGCCTGGGTGGGAGTCAAGTTGACTGGCTAACAAATTTATTTTTTCTTCTGAATTTAAAGCTATTTTTAATGCATTATTTCTTGCTAATAGTGCTTTTCGTGCACGTGGATCTCGTCCTGTAAGCATTATAAACTTTTGAAAATCACGAGCACTTCTCATGATAATTCTTTTATCTCTAATATAATTTCTGAAAACTTTCATCTCATTATAATATTTTTTCTGGTCATTAGGATTTAGTTTAACATAAATTTTTTCGTATATATAGGGAGACAGATGTGATCCAGCTAAGTCTTCTACATCTAAACTAAAGACGATATTGCCTATTAGATTTGGAAGAATCTTGTGTCGTTCATCAATTCGTTCGTAAGTTGCGGTTAAACCCATTCTATATGGAGCTGCATACATTTCAGCGATTTGCATATAGCTCTGGGAGGCAAGATGATGAACTTCATCAAATATTAAGAAATTAAACTTATTTCCAAGAACAGCTGCTTTTAAGTAAGCAGAATCATAAGTTGATACAGTTATCATTCTAACAACATTTTCGCCACCACCTATTGCGCCAGAATCTATATCTAAAAAATCTTTGATTTTATTTCTCCATTGATCTATCAAATCTAGCGTTGGTACAACGATTAGAGTTTGGGTTTTTAGATCACTGATTGCTTTTAAGGCTAAATAGGTCTTCCCTGCAGCAGTAGGTAAAACTATTATTCCTCTTTTCTTGTTTCTTTTCCAATTAACAAGAGCTTGTTTCTGATATGAGCGTAAATTAACTCTATTTAGCAAATTTTCAGAAGGAGGGACATTCATAACATTATCTTGAATTGGTATTTTGCTTTGTTTAAAATAATCCAGGATATCTGGATAATACATAGATTTAGCGCGATACGCTCCTACTCGAGGATCCCATTTACCATATGGAGTTTTCACGTTACCTTTTATCAGAAGTGTACCCTTATCGAATGAGAGGTAAACCATACAGAAAAAAAGCACTCTTTCTTAAATAAAGGTTAAAAATACGATGCCTTTCGCAAAAATATGTCGAATTTATCTATGATTTCTAAATTTATAGTATATTAATGAATTGTAAAGGAATGTTTTTTTAATCAATCATTAATTATAATTGACAAAACATAGATACAATTTTGTAGATTAACCATATGTAGAGAAGTTGAGTTATTTTGGTAAGAATCCAATTCATAGAACCGCCTAAAGATTACTGGTTTATTATGGGAGAGTATCTACCTCCTCCCTATGGACTTTTGCAGCTTGCTGGTTTTCTGGATAATAAAATTCCAGAAATTGAAATTGATGTTTTAGATTGTCAAGCTATGTCAATTGATTGGAAGACATTAGAGAAGCGAATTGAATCTTTTAATCCTGATATTGTTGCTACAAGTGGTTTTGCGACTTGTAATGCCTATGTTGTAGCGCGTACTTTGGAAATTGCAAAAAAAATAGTTCCAGAGGCTTTAACGATAGTTGGAGGACAACATTTTTCAGCTTTGGCTCAAGAAAGTCTCGAAGCTTTTCCTGAGATTGATATTATTATTAGGGGAGAGGGAGAAGAGACATTAGTAGAAGTAACAAAATCAATTGAAAAAAAGGCAGACTTTTCAAAAATCAATGGTATTTCTTTTAGAAATAAAAATAAAATAATTCATAATCAACCTCGTTCTCTAATAGAAGATTTAGATATACTGCCTTTTCCAGGTTATCGCTTTGTTAAAGATTGTGCACATCGTTATCATTTCACAATGATGGGGGGATCAAAAGCAAAATATGGTATAGTTGAAGCTTCACGGGGATGTATACATAAATGCACTTTTTGCTCTCAATGGAAACATTGGAAAGGAACCTGCAGACATAAATCAGTAAAACGAGTTGTAGATGATATTGAGTTTCTATATGAAAACTATGGAAGTCGGCTTCTCTGGTTGACTGATGACAATTTTGGATTAGGTAAAAGAATGGACAAGCTATGTGATGAACTTATTAACCGCGGATTTGAGGATGAAATTACATGTTTCATGCAAGTTCGATGTAATGATGTGGTTCAAAATCGGAATTTATTAGGAAAGATGAGTCGAGTAGGAATTAACTGGCTTCTTTTAGGAGTCGAGAGCCACAATCAAAAAAGTCTTAATAGATATAAGAAAAAAACAAAACCAGAACAAGCAATTGAGGCAGTAAATTTGCTAAAAAAGAATAATATTTTCTCTCAAGCAACCTGTATAATAGGAGAGCGTTACGATTCTCATGAATCAATTGAACAACTAAGACAGTTTATGAATAATATGGATCCAGACTTGGCAATTTTTATGACTCTAACACCATTTCCTGGAACTGATCTTTTTGAAGAAGCAAAAAGAAACGGTTGGATCGAAAATAAGAATTGGGCAGATTACGATATGGCTCATGCAATAATGCCAACAGAATTTCTTAGCAGAGAGGAAGTTCAACATGAACTCTATAAATGCTATCGAAGTTTTTTTGGGTCTTGGAGTCGAAGAATTGAAAGCTTGATTTCAAAAAACAAAGTAAAAAGAAGAGTATATCGATATATGGCTAAACAGAGCGTATTACGTCAATTAAAAAATCTAATTTGAGTTGATGATTGATTGTTTTGGAGGTCTGAAAACCAAAATAAATTATTAACATTCTTTTTAATTGTGACATCAATATTTGGTTTGATTGTAATAGTATATTTCAGTTTATTCGCAAATAGCCTTGAAGAAGAAGTTGCTTTTCACAATATTATAGTAGGTTCAGCTTTTGGAGCCGTATGCATAATTGGAAGTTTAGCTTCTATTTTCCCAAATTTTTGCGCAAAAATATCATCTTTTAAGATAAAAAAGATACTGAATACGAGTCATTCTGCAGAAAAAGCAGCTTCTCGTGGTCATCATTATCCTTGCAATAAATACTTAAATCACATCTTAAGAGCAGGTGAAAAATATTTTTGCGCTACTTGTTCAGGACTCCTGATTGGGGCAGGTATTGGAATCATCGGATCTATTTGGTATTTTTCAGGATTCTTCCATGTCGAGAGAATATCGAATTTGGTTCCAATAGGAATGATAGCTGTACTCTTTGGATTATTTCAATCAATAATTCCAAAAATGAATGGTGCTTTAGCACGGTTTTTTGCCGGCATATCGTTGGTTTTAGGATCTTTTTTAATGCTTGTTAGTTTAGATCAAACAATCAATAATACTATTGTTGATCTATTCTTTGTAGCTATCAGTGTTTTTTGGATTTTTACAAAAATTAACCTCTCTCAAAGAGAACACAGATTAACCTGTTTGAATTGTTCGATAAAGCAATGTAGACATTAGTAAGGCTGCTATGTTTTAGTAATTTGTTTTTGGTCGAGTTATCTTGTAAAGCGCCCCTGCTACCATCAGAATTCCAAATATTATAAGAATTATATACCAGAAATTAAAAGTTATATCCAATATCATAGTCAGACCCCAAATAAGAATCAGGATACCTAATATTATCCCTGCAATAGCTCCTCCGTTCGGTAGACCAAAACAATCTTGTTCGGCTTTTCTCCTTTCACGTCTATGAGATACTTGTGTTCCTGTTTGAAGGTTGGCTCCACATTTAGCGCAAAAATCTGCATTATTTTCATTTTTAGTCCCACATTTCTGACAATAAACCAAATAAACTCTCTCCAGGACTTCTGGTTTATTGGGTTTTCTTAATAAGCTTTGCTAAAATTTTCTTCTATGATTATTTATGAGATAATGTTACGATATCATCTTTATAATAAAGAACTTCAGATTTTAGAAATTCTTCATAAACCTTCGAGATCTTTTTTCTGATTGTTTCAGTTTTAGGATTGAAACCAAATAATTTTGTTGTTTCAATCATAAGTGATTCAGGACTAATACCAATCGCATATTGAACAACTAATTTGATAGCTTTTGCAATTTCTTCAAATGGAATATGTTCAGGTTTTCTCTTGGTTTCTGGAATACCTTGAATTGGAACGCGAACTTTAATCTTAGTTTGTTTGTTTGGCCAAAGAAAATTTTCTTTGATGATAATCTTTTCATCGTCTAATAGAAGCTCTAAAGCTTCTCTAGCAGCAGAAACAATTCTATGACCTGCTCTTCTAACATTCCAAACTGCTGCTAATCTTTTAACAGCATAATCAAAATGAATTGGGCCTTCGTTATTAACAAGCTCTTCTAACAGTCTACTCTGTAAATCGCGGTTGCATTCAAAATGAAAATCATTCTTTTGAATTGAACTGTAGGGATAAGTAGATATTCTAACTGTAACAGTTGGTTTAATAGTTGCATTTAATGGATGAATTTCATAAGGAACGCCTATTTTTTCAATTCCACTAAAGTTAATTTTTTTTATTTCAATCTTTTTTGGAAAACAATCACTAGATTCTTCTGATCTAAGATTTTTTGAGATTGCATTTGATCTTAATTTATGTTCAAGTCTTTTTCTAAGTAATTCTTTTAAACGTTTTACTTCAGAGTCTCTTCTTGAAACCCAGGTTGGAGACCAAACCCTGTGAATCTGCCAACCTAATTGATTAAGAACTTGCTCTCTAAGTCTATCTCTATCTCTTGCACTATAACTTGATCTATATGTGTTTCCATCACATTCCACTCCTAAAATGAAGGTTTCAGGATTGGTGGGATCTACTACTCCAAGATCAATACGATAACCGCTAAAACCAACTTTTGGAGTAACTTGATATCCCATATTTTGGATGTCAGAAGCTACTGCTTTTTCAATTTTCGAATCGAATCCATCTAAACGAGAGAAATTTATTCCTAATGATTTAGGACCTCTTTCAGCATATTTTAGATATTGATAAAGAGTCACTACACCTTGCGGACTATTATCTGATAATCGAATATCATTGGCTCTGATAGAAGCAACTAAAACTATTTTTTCTCTTGCACGAGTAACAGCAACATTTAATCGTCGTTCTCCACCCGGTTTATTAAGAGGACCAAAATTCATTGTCAGCCGATCTTTATAATCGCGACCATAGCCAACACTAAAAATCATAACATCTCGTTCATCACCTTGAACATTCTCTAAGTTCTTAACAAAAAAACCTTCAAGTCTATCTTCTTTAAAAAAATGCTCTAATTCTGGTTTTTTGTTTAGCCGACGTTCGATTGCTTCTTCAATAGCTTCCATTTGTGCTATGCTAAAAGTTACAACACCCAGAGTTTTTGTTGAATTATTGCAAAAATGTTCAAAAACTAAATCAGCAATAGATTCAGCTTCTGTGATGTTTGTTCGTGAACCTCCACGATCATAAATTCCATTATTAACAAAGTGAAACTTTACACCAAGATTATCATCTTTTGCTAGGGCGGAAGGAAAAGTGATAAGGCTATCATCGTAAAATTGAGAATTTGAAAAGGAAATTAACTCTTCATGTTTACTTCGGTAATGCCATCGTAGCGTTTTCACGGGTAAGCCAATCCCTAAGAATTCATCTAATATACTATCAAAAACCTCAACTTCGCCCTCAGTTGCTTCATCCCAGTCATAGTCTTCAATCAAGGATTTCTGGAAAAAAGATGTAGGAGGTAGTTGTTTATTATCTCCAGCTACCACTACAGTTTTTCCCCGATAAATAGAACCGATAGCATCTTCAGGCACTATTTGGGAAGCTTCATCAAAAAGAACTAGATCAAATTTCATCAAATCAGAGTCTAAAAACTGGCTTACAGAAATTGGACTCATAAGCAGACAAGGTTTGAGTTTGAAAAGAAGGTTGGGTATTTTTTTCAATAAATTGCGAATAGGCATTAACCGTCTTTTTTTTGCTGCTTCTTTAAGAAGAGTATTAACTTCAGAATCAACAGCCTTTATTATAATGTCTTGGGGCTTTCGACTATTTGCTTCAGCTATTACTCTGTTTGATGAAAGATGAATTAGTTTCCGATCTAATTTCTTAAAATCAGTAATCAATTGTTCATGGTTTTCTCTTCGGAAATTGCCTAATTTAGGATTTTCAGAATATAACCAATCAATCCACTCTTGATAAACTCCCCTTTTGAAGACGTCAATTAATTGGGAAGTAGAAGGGCGATTCTCAACAAGAAGACTAAAGAAAGAAGAAAGACCAGCTTTTGAAAAGGAATTTCTTATTTTTTTAAAATCAATCCAAAGTTGTAAATCGTCAACTCTGTCTTGAATCTCCTTAATTCTACAATATAGGGTTTTTAAATCCAGTTCACACAGGGGTTTAGCTTTGTATACTAATTTTTCTTCAAAACGAGATTCAAACTTTGCTAAGAATCTTAGGGTAGCATCACTGTAAGTGGAAATATCAACAGTTGATAGAGCATAAGTAGGTCCCTTAAAAAGACGCTGAGCAAATTCCTTAGGAATAGAAACGTGATTAAAGAGTTCTTGGATTTTTTTGGTCCATTTAAGTAAAGAAATAATTTCATTCCAATTTGAATTCAAACCCAAAAATCGAAAACCAAATTTTGGTTTTAATATGTAATGATTGTTTTTAACTTCTTGTTCTTTTTTCCTCACTAGTTCAGCTCTTTTTAATTCACCTAATAATTCTGTATAGTTTTTTGGCTTTTTGATTTTTCGCATTTTTATTGGTTCATCAGTCAATATACAAAGTGTATAGATTTTGTTTTCTAATTCCAAAGCCCATTGGTTGAGTTTTGATAGATTAGTCTCATAAATAGATAAATTCGATTTTAGAAAACAGTTCTCTGGAACTAGTGAAATCAAGTTTTTCAATGAATCGTTCCAAGTTTTTATCGATTCTTGAAGTTTTAGACCTATTTGTTTTATTTTTTGTGGAGGATCAGATTGAAAGGCAATAAGATTAATTATCGAGTCAGGAACTTTTGTCGTTCCTAAAAGTGCAAATATTTTTAAAACAACTTCAATAGCTTTTTCAATATGAAGAAAATTGGTGTTATTTTCTTGATAGAAATGACCAACTATCCTCTTAGTTAATTCTTTTGAGGATTCAATTTTAGATTTAAGATATCTAATTCGTCTAATAGCACGCAAATCATCTAAAATTGAAGCTGGAGTTTTACCGCCTAAACTTAACAAAGCGAAACTTTTTTGGTCTTTATAATATTTTGGACGGAACCATCGAAGAAAATTGCTGTAAGGACCACTATATAGTCTTATATAGTCTTCCACATCTATTTCGTAGATTTTTTCTGCATAGAGTTTGTTAATTCTATTGGTGAGCGATACATATTCAATATAATTTGTTTTTATCTCTTGGTATTTTGGGTGCTTATTAGGTAAATTCAAAGGATCAAACCAGTGAGATTCTGGTTTAAAATTAGAAAAACAGAGATTAGAGATCTCCACTAGTTGTGTAACTTGTCTAATCGAATAATATTTGTTATTAAGATCAAATATTTTTGATAATTCATTTGAATTTGAGATCCATTGTTCAATTTCTTTTCTAGTACTTTTAGCAAACGCTAAGAGTTCTTCCTGTTTTCTTAATAGTTGGCTTTCTTCAAAGTTAATCTCTTTCAAGAATTCAGGAAGTTCAGATAATATTTTAGTTATTTCCAGTGATCTTATAGGATCAATGTTGAAAATTGATTGATGGTATTTTTCCAGTAAAATGTCTCGGGTCTTTTTGCACCAAAGTTTTAATTTTTGGAAGTTCTCTGCTTCATTGATAGCTAAATCAAGTTTGGGATTCAATACCCAGTTTATTTCGGGTTTTGGACTTTCTTTGAGAATTTCACCAATTTTTATTAGCCATTCCACTTGATTGAAAGTAAAGAGTGGGGATAGTCCAAGTTTTTTTGAAAATTGAATGATCTTTGATTGTAATAGATTGATATGTATCATTAGATTTTCTAGGGATGTTGAAAGTTCTGAACAAATTTCCATGTCAAAAGTGGTACCCAAAAAACTATACCAAGGAAAACTGGGTTCATCTATGACTTGCCAAACACTTTTTAATTTAGTCATTAGTTCCAGAAGGGTACTGAGTCTTAGAGGATTTAGATTTTGAATATCAGATAGTTTCACTGGAATGAAGGGAACTTTTTCTAGAGTTGACAGGTATCCAAGTACGTCATAAGGAGTTTTTTCTAGTTTTACATGTTTCTTATGTATCAAAGCAACATATTCGTTGAGTTTTTTTCTTTGATTTTTTAATCTCTCAAATTCTTCTAATGAAGGAATTTTTTTAGGGATAAGTTGTTCATCAAGACTTTTTTTTAGCTCAGCCACTACTTCCCGCTTGTTAGCTTTGTTACTATGAAGTTCAAGACAAAAATGAGATAAACCTACAGCTCTTAATCTTTTGTATACGATTTCCAAAGCAGCCATTTTATCGCTAACAAATAAAACAGATTTTCCTTGAGCGATACACTCACTTATTATATTTGTAATAGTTTGACTTTTTCCAGTACCAGGTGGGCCTTGCATAACAAAACTTTGCCCGTTCAAAGCATATCTTATTGCAACTCTTTGACTGCTATCAGCGTCCAATACCTGAAAAATCTGTTTAGGATCCTCTATATTATCTATGTCCTTCTCATAAGGCAATGAGTCCGTAAGTAGATTCGTTTTTTTATTGCCTGTAACAGCATGTATTAGAGGGTGTTTTGATATTGCATCTTCATTTGATTTGAGATCTTTATAGATTACAAGTTTGTGATAAGAAAATAGACCAATTTCTACAGTTCTCTCTATTTTCCATCCAAGATTATTCACTATTTCTTCAACTGAGTTCAAGTAGTTTTCTAAACTATTTTTTAGAAGAAAATCAGGTAGAGGTGGAAAATTAACTTTTAAGTCATTTTCCATTTTAACTTGCAATGCTGGATTAAGTAATACTTCCTCTTCAACAGGTGGAACAGAGATGGTGAAGGGATCACGAACCGATTCCCTGGAAAGTATTATAGGTACTAGTAATACGGGTGATCTAACCTCCTCAGAAGATGTAGTTTCCTTCCACACCAACATACCAAAAGTAACATAAAGCACTCTTACGCCCCGCTCTCGATAGTCAGACCGTGAGCGCCTGCTTAGATTCTTTAGAGTTCTTTCTAAATCTTTTCTATTTGTAATATTGCATACTATCTGTGTTTTCTTAGGTTTGATATCAGCAGTAAAGGGAAATAGATCTTTTTTAGAATATAATTCATCTTCTATTGATTCTGATGCATCTGGTGGAGTCCAAAACTCTAATTTTTTCTTTCTTAAGAGAAGTTTGTTAAAGATAGTAACCATATCTGGATTAGAAATTGAAAGATAGCTTCTTTTTGTAGGTTTAAAATACAATAAACGATTTCTTTTAGATAGATCAATGAGTCTTGATTTCCAGTCTTCAAGTCGATTTCGAAAAAAAGATTCAGTCTGGAAATTATCTAAGTGGAACTCATCAAGAGACATTTATCTACCGAACTACTCATAATAGAATTTAATAGTTATCGCAATAATAATGCCAATATTAATGTATAAAAATCGAATAAAAACCGTTTTTTTATAGCCAATTAAATTTATTGTTAGAATTTTTTACATCATTAGATGTCATATTCGTTTTTTTAATTTAGGCTATTT
>JAOZGY010000095.1 GCA_026015145.1 Candidatus Bathyarchaeota archaeon
TGTTGGATTGGTTCTTGTTGTTGGATTGGTTCTTGTTGTTGGATTGAATGACCTAACCAATGAGGTTGCTCAGCAATATTTGACTTATCTTTCTCATCGAACGAAGACACTATTTGTTCTGCCTCTTTTTTGGTCTTCTTTTTTCGCCAAATTACTGTTCCGATCCATAAGAAAATAATTGCGCCAATTGATCCAACATAGCTGATTATGTTTACCTCAAATATTGTTTTATTCCAAACAAAAAGATCATAACATACCCAAAACATATACCAAACGTAAATTGATAGAAAAATCACATACCATATAGTCTGAAAATTAGCTCTTAGGCTTTGAAGAAATTTCATATTCAAAAACTTCTTGGACTGTAACCTAGATAACTTAGGTTCCCCTACTTTTTTGAACGTTCTTTGATAGTCTAAAGGATTAGTAGCTAACTCTACCTTTTTGTGACTATTTTTCTTCTGGAATATCTTCAATAGCAAGTTCCCTACCTTCTGGTTGAATAACACAATAAAAAACGATTATGAATTCCTAATAATGATCAAAAAAACTTACAATTCAATCAGATTAATACCTAAACTTTTAGCTCGAAAATATCTCAAAATTAAAAATAAAGCAAATAACCTGTTTATCTACTTTTTTGAAAACAGCTTCAAGATGTTTTTTCCACTATTGAGTCCTTCGATTCTGAACTTATTATTACCTGTAATTCTTCCTCATTTTCTTTTGCAAGACTTCGTATTACTCTTGTTTTGTAAACTTGAAAAGCAATTGTTGCTATTAGGCTCAACCATGACATTGCAAATATTAATCTAATCGCTGTCCAATATGGATAAGCCCAAGCATCACTAAACTGAAGTCCATAATTATATAGATCTACATGAACAATTATATCAAGCTGGAAAGCAGCAATCATAGAAACCAGTGAAGCTGTGGCCATCAAGATTAGTACCCAGTTGCCTATTCCATCTATATTTCTCATCTTGTATCAAGAAATAATTGACGGCGAAAAATAGTTAAGCATTATGACTGCAAAGTAAATATTCACGAATAATATTGCTGATAATTTTGCGAATTAAAAATAAAATAATCAAGAAATATAGACGTTACAATTAAGTTCTTTCTATTCTATGATCAAACTCTGATCTTTCTTCTCCTTGAACATGAAATTCAGTATTTGATTTTCCGTTTTCATCGATTTTTCCTAATTCATGGTTACAATAAGGACAGACATTTATTAGTCTAGTTTTTCCACCTTCGAAATTTAACATAACCATTGGACGACTAAAACCTTTACTACAATTGGGACATGAAATAATCTTGCCGGTTTCATCACTTCTTGAAGCTTTTCCTTTAATTGTTTGTTTTTTCTCTATGGTTTTTGTTTGACTATCTCTTTTTTGATTTACATATTTTTCCGCAATGGCAATTGTTTCAGTAACCATCGTTCTTGACCTGTAGAAACCTAATATTATAGCAGAAAAACCCAAACCAAGTGAGACACATAAAAATGCATAACTAAGACGCAGATACATCCAATATGGATTTGCCCATTCATTGCTAAACTGCAAACCAAAATCGTAAAGAGTTGAATTAACTAAATGATCAAGATTAGTAAGCATAGAAATAACCAAGATTGCAGTGATAATCCACACAACTATGATTGTTCGAGCTAGCCAATTGCTGTTTAGCAAATCCCTGAAATCCATCTTTGATTCCTTAAAATATACGGCTAATCCAGCAAACAAAAAGATTATGAACCAAAAATCCTAATTGTAAATTCATCTCAAAGACTAACAGAGGATTTATACGCTGCCAAAAAAGAAATCTTCAATAAAAAAAATTGCCAAAGAGAGAATCAAAACTCTTTTTATTCAAGCAAAAAGTATCTATAAGACTAATCCAACCCTATCACAGAAATATATCAAAACCGCCAGAAAAATCGCTATGGCAGCCAGCCTTCGCTTTTCAGATCTAAACCTTCCAAAAACCTGCAAAAAATGCTATATACTGCTTATCCCAGGAGAAACCTGTCGAGTAAGAATAAAACAGAAAAGAGAACCCCACATAGTCACCACCTGTCTTAGCTGCGGTTCACAAAAACGCATCCTATTAAGAAAAAAGGAAAGAAAATCAAATTGAACATCAGTAAAACCAAACGATTTGTAAAACACAAACTCAAAGACCAAAGTCCAACAGTCTGGATCGGAAAAGAAGGCTTAACAACAAAATCTCTAGATGAGATTG
>JAOZGY010000104.1 GCA_026015145.1 Candidatus Bathyarchaeota archaeon
ATAAAAAAACACATTGGCCATTATCTTTTTTATTCATTTCAAAAAAATATGGACTTTTGTCAACACAAGTAGTAGCAAAATCTGAAATCTTCTTTCCGGTTTTAAAACTTATCTGCTTTGCTTCTTTATCTAACATAAGAATCCGTCTCTTCTTTTTTTTTGTATCTCCACAACAAATTCCACAATAACTACAACTAAACCTTGTAGCTTCAGGATAAATAAAATCCATTTATTATCAACAAACCTGTGAATTTCTTGATAATGGTATAATAAAAAATATCACGTTTTCCTATGTCCTTCTCCATATCGAAAAGCTCGGTTAAGGTTTTTATCTAATTTCTTTTTGAACATTTCGTCCATATCTATTGTTGGACATGCAAGTCGGCTGGTATCTAGTATATAAAAAATTGTATCAATAAGTTCCTCAGCAATTTTTTCTTCTGCCTTTCCTTTTTTCCATGCATCACTTGCTTCTCCTAGCTCAATAAAAGCAAAAAGGAGCTTTTTTGGAATATCTTCAGGTCTATTATAAAATCCTTTTAATAAAACAAGATTATGAATCTCTTTTTTCATCTCTTCTAAATGCATATCCAGTTGCTCCGGTCCTTTAGTTTTATGGTTTTTTGATTCCTTCAAAAAATATAGCTTAATGTATATAAAGAGACTTTCTAATGTAAATAATTCAAATTATTGGGCAATTACTTTATTTGCTTCGCAGTTTTAACTTACCTGTGAATTATTATTTTTGAGGAGGTGAAGAAGACGGAACCAAGAGAAATTAGAATACAACCAACACCCAAGGTTGTTGCACTGGTTATAGGATTAGTATTATTGCTGGTTTTTGCAGGTATATTTGCTACAACTATGATAATTTCAATTGAGGTTGGACATGCAGTTTTGCTTGTGGATCCTCTTAGTGGGACAACAAGTGATCCAATACTTGGACCTACTTATGTTGTGAAAGCGCCTTGGGTTACACCTATTGATGTTTATGTGGCCACTGATTCCTTCTCAGATACTATCGCATCTTTTTCTTCAGATCAACTTGAGATGGAAATTCAAGTTCTTGTTAGATGGTCTTTAAACCCAAATAACCTAAAAGAGTTATACCAAAACTATCCAAACTTAAACTATAAGGCTACAGCTATTGAATCAATTTTAGCTGAAACGATGCGTCTTATTACTAAAGGTTTTACAGCGCTAGAGACGATTGAATTTAGAGATATTGTAAGAAACGACATTGAACAAGCTATTAGACAAGAAATAAATGCAGAACTCTCACTGGCAAATGCACTAATTAATTTTGAGTTTGACCTAAGGAACATTGGTTATCCAGAAACATACACTGCTTCAATAGAAGCCAAATTGGTAGCCGAACAAGGAAAAATCCAAGCTGAATTTGATCGAGAACGAATACTAGTACTAGCAAATGCAACAGCTCAGGAATCAATTATCAAAGCTGAAGGTATTGCTCAGGCTGCAGTAATTGAAGCTAACGCAACTAGAGAGGCAATTGAGCTTGTTTTACAGGCAACTGGTGACGAAGGCAACGTAACAAGAATTGCTGAGCTTTATCTTTGGGTGCGAACTTTGCAAGCGATAGCTCCAGATATAGACATTATGATTGTTGGCTCAGAAGGAACTCCTGTACTGATTCCAGCTGGCACAACAACTCCCTAATTTTATTTTTTTCTTTTTTTTACCTAGAAAGTTATAAGCCACAGTTTTCAAATTAACAATTAAAACTAAAATTTAAGCTGGATTTATTATGGCAAAGGATAATAACAAAAAAAATCAACCAGTTATTTTACCATGTGGGTGCCAATATGATGATAAAAGCTGGCTTCTAACGCGCATTAAAGAATGTAGTTATCATAAACAAAAACGAACAAGAAAGAAACCCTATAGACCTAAAGCTGAATGTGTTAGACCCTAATAAAATATAAATGTTCTATTCAAGCTCTTCTAAATATTTTTTCTATTCAAATAATAAAATAAGTAGCATTGTGAAAATTCCAAGACAAATAGACACAATTTGCATAGCTGCTTTTTTTGAATTTGCTTCATCCTTTCGAAGTTCAGGAATCAGATCTGATCCGGCAATATAAATAAAGTTGCCAGCAGCAAAAGAGAGCAATAATGGAGTAAAACCTTCTATGATTTGACCAAAAGTTAGAGCCAATATAGTTCCAAATACTGCTGTTAAAGCTGTAAGTAGATTAAACCACAGCGCCTTTCTTTTGCTAAATCCTCCATGAACTAATACTCCAAAATCCCCTAATTCTTGAGGAATCTCATGAAAAATTACTGCTAAGGTTGTTGCGATGCCAACTGAAATGTTGACAACAAAACTTCCTCCAACTATTAAACCGTCTATAAGATTGTGAATTGCATCTCCAAAAAGGTTCATGTAGGCAAATGAATGGGGGTGATCGCTTGAAGTTGGTATGTGGCAATGTCTCCATCGAAGAAATTTCTCTACAATAAACGAGAACAAAATCCCAAAAAGAATTAACGCTGATATAGATAATCCAAATCCTGTTTCTTCTATCGCTTCAGGTATTAGATGGATAAAAGCGTCTCCAAAAAGTGCTCCAGCGGAAAAACTAACCATGTAGAGAAGAATTTTTTTTAGTTGTTGCTCTTTCAGCCATAACGCAGTGATTCCTACCATTGAAATTAAGCTAATAATTATTACAGCTGATATGCTCAACAACCAAGTGATCATGTCATTTTCCTTAGAATCTGTTAATTTTACTTATTTATTAATTCTTGCAACGAAAACAGATTCAAATTTTTTAGCTTATTACTTTAAACCTAAAATGCTTTTCAAAAAACCGGCATAATTTCAGATCGAATTCTAAGATTATTGGTAAAAACATAATTGGTCGGGCGGGCAGGATTCGGACCTGCGACAATCCGGTTTCTGTTGTATGCCTGTCAGGCTGGGCGATGCCCACCTTTGGTGGACTTCTACAGCATCTCCACCAGCTAAGCTTGCTAGCTGACTCGGAAGCTCTGCCAGGCTGAGCTACCGCCCGACAAAAACCATTACGATAAGATTTAGACATTTATGTCTTTTGGAAACCAAAAACATTATCTTTTTGTTAATACTTTTGTTACCAATTATTTTTGCTTAGATACCTTTTTATTTTCGATGTTACTAGCGCGTCTTTGGGTATCTATCAGAGGAATTTGTGATGAAAACTATTGGAGTAATCACGCCTGGTGGGGATGCGCCTGGAATGAACGCGGCAATAAGAGCTGTCGCTAGGATTGCCCATTCTCGTAATTTTAAGGTGTTAGGTTTTGAAAGAGGCTGGTATGGATTGTTAACTAATAGCAAAAAACATTTGACTCCAAGAGCCGTAGGGGGAATTGTTCAGTTAGGTGGAACTATGCTCCATACACTACGTTGCCCTCCTTTTGAGACAAAAGAAGGTATTGAAATGGCTGAAAAAACATTGAGAATTAATAATGTTGAAGCTTTAGTGGTGATAGGTGGAGATGGATCTTTTAGGGGTGCTAACGAATTAAGTGAAAAAAGCGGAGTTACAATGATAGGTATTCCTGCAACAATTGATAATGATGTTTTTGGAACTGATGAGACTATAGGTTTTGATACAGCATTAAATACTGCAATAGGAGCTATTGACAAAATTCGAGACACAGCAATAAGCCACGAAAGAATTTTTATCGTCGAAGTGATGGGAAGAAAACGAGGTTTTTTAGCATTGCATGTTGGTATTGCAATAGGTGCTGAGGTAATTTTAATTCCCGAGAAAGGATGTGATATCAAAAGCTGTGAGATTGATAAAATTGTACACATTTTAAACACCAATTCGAAAAAAGGAAAACAAACAGGCATTATAGTGGTTGCAGAAGGGGTTGGGAACACAAGCGATCTTGCTGAAGACATAGCTAAACATACTGGCTCTGAGGTTCGTTTATCAATATTAGGGTATGCTCAGCGCGGAGGCAGTCCTACTGGACGTAGCCGTTTATTAGCAAGTCTTTTTGCGGAAAAAGCCGTGAATCTAATTTTTAAAACAAAAGAGAATCAAATTGTAGGTCTGAAAAATGGTGAGATTAGCAGTATTCCAATGAACATATCAATTAAAACTCAAAAGTCAATTGATTTAACTTTACTTGAATTAGCTGAAAAACTATCAATTTAGTTTTTTTTAAACATCATTTCAAAACACAGACCTCAGGCTTGAGTTAATTCAAGAATAGATAGCTTGCATTATTTATTCTCTACTCTTTTGCTTTTCTGGGACCATGTATAAATGATCCAACCAATATCAATGAGAATGAATCCTGCTAAATAATGATGAATTATGGGAGCCCCAAACCAACTAGACCAAAGTGCGCTACCGTTAGTTGTGTTTGTAGCATAAATTGCTTGTTCAATACTACCATGTAAGGCTGTTGCAAAACCAGTCCAGAAGATAAACTGGATAAGCCAGCATCTAGAATTTTCTGTTATTCTTATTTGTAGTCCTTTCTCTTTTAGACCAGCATTTTATTACATAAAAGAATTTCCGCAATATATTTTTATTAAGTTACTTAATAATAGAATTGAAAAAAGCTGTTTTTTTCTTAAGGATTCGTTGATTTAAATAGCATTTTTGTTGTTTAAGGAAAGATTTCATTTCCCGCTTCCCTGCTTAGATCAATAGCGCTTTGATCTCCTTCATTTGGAGCAAGACTAAATAATATAATTTGTGAATCAACTATCCCATTGTTTTGTTCAATTATTTCTTTCATAGTTTCAACAGCATTGCCTGGATTTCCAGCAGCTGTGATGATTACCGCAGTTCTAGTTTCTTGTAGATCACCAATTCGGTCAATATGGCGACTTATTGTCGGAGTTGGACCAAAACCATACACTGGGGCTGCAACAATTAGCAAGCTATAATCTGAAATGCTTGTTGGAGCTTGATCACTTGGGGTAGTTATCTCAATTCGCCAATCATTTAAAGCAAGCCCTTCAGCATAAGCATATACAACATCTTTTGAAAATGAACTAAAACCGGGATGATAAATCAACAGTGCATTAAACGTTCCCTGATCGTTAACTACAATAATATCACTTACAACATCATTGCTAACCCCCAAAGAAACAAAACCTAAAATAATAACACTAAGAACAACCATAATTATTAATATAACAAAAACAATTTTCTTCCATCTTTTTTCAGGCCAGAATCTTTTAATGCCCAAGACTTTTTACCTCAAAGAAATTAACTGAAGACTTAGTCTTGAGATCAATTTAAAAGTTATTAGATTTTATTGAAATAATATCTTAGTTGAAATTTTCTTAATTTTTAAAAAATTAGACAAATTACCTCCTTTTCTTTAGGTTAAAAAAGGAAATATCCTGCTTTGCATTATCCTTATAAAAAAGGAAACATTTGACTTTGTGCAATTAGATTAAAGACTTGAATACAATGTCTGTTGTTTCTTACAATATTACTACTGAGGTTCCTTCTAGTTATATGCAAACTTTAATCGATTTTATTTATGTGCAATATCTTTTTCCTCAAGATAAAAAATTTTCGCGTTTTTCTCGAAAGATAGTCAAAGGAACTCCTTTTCTTTCGTATGTTGTCCTTGATGAACAAAATCAGCAACCAATACTAGAAATAGAAATCAAAGGAACCAATCCTATAGAAATTAATCTACGACAAATAGCTGAAAATGTTTCTTCAAAAACAATTGAATTATCCAAACAGGATATAGTAATTGCAGTGCAAGTATTCGAGGAAAAAATAAGAAAAAGAACTCTATATTTTGCGTGGAGAGACGGAGAAAAAATAATACCAGAGAAGCTTAGAAAAAAGGAAAAGTCATTTAAAAGATTATTTCTTGAAACTCAGATTCTTTTTTTTGTTGTATTCATTACTCTTGGAATGTTTGTTTTCTTTGTTATTTCCGCTGTTTACCCTGACGTATTATGGATAGCTCCTGTGGTTCTTATTTTGGTTCAATTTATTTTTGTTTTTTACTCTAGCAGATTTATTTCTAGAACTGCTGATTGGACTATAACTGAAAAAAATCCTTACATTCACATTCTAAAATATCATCTTCCATTAGACCAAGGCAAGAACTTTAATCAAATCCTAAGTCAAGATCAAAAACTGCAAATCAAAAAAGAGATCTATGCTGAAATCTTGAATAGGAAAGGGGAAATTGATTGTGCCTCAGCTAATGAGATATTCCTTAAGCATAACATTAGTTGTTCACCGGAAAACTTGTCCTCTAAGAAAATCAATGTGTATGATCTGGTAAAGAATGTTGCATCTCGTTTTGGTTTTCCCATTCCTAAGATAGTAGTTTCAAATACTATGGTTCCTAACGCAGCTACTTCTGGTCCTAGTCCAAGTCGAGGTCTTGTTTTGATAACAACTGGTCTTCTTGTTCAACTAGAAGAGCAAGAAGTTTTAAGTGTAATTGGACACGAGTTTGGTCATCTTAAGGGAAGAGATCCTCTAATACTATATGGTTTAACTTCTGCTGAGTTTCTGTTTCGATTTTATGTGCTCTTTCCACTGTTTCCATTTATTTTTTCTTCGTTTCTATTTTTTGTATATTTCTGGGTTGTAATGGGTGTTATATTTTTTATTGCTAAATTCTTTGAAGCCAGAGCAGATCTTGCATCTGCCCAAGAAATCGGAAACCCCCAAGTTCTAGCTGGGGCTTTAGAAAAAATCGGTTTTCAAAAACTACTCTATGAACGTGCCTCATCTTTTCGAATTCAAGAATGGCTAGGTCTTGATCCTCATCCACCAATATATTTTAGAGTTAAGCGGTTAAAGGAACTAAAGTCTCCAAAAAAAGTTAAACACAGATTAATCCAATCAATAAAAGATGTAGTGAAGGGATTCGTAGATACTCTATAAACAATATGATTCGCAACATAAATCATTGCTAAAACAATTGTTTTCCACACAATTATAAATATAATATTGTTTTGCAATAAATACAAAATTATTGCCTAACTTATTCTATATGATAGCGCACTATTGTTTCCAAAACAATTAGCGGTTTTTTTAGAAAAATCGATTTTAGAAGAAGTTGGGGTTCGAAGTTGTTTCGAAGTGACTTTTTTTTATTTAGTGATATATGAAAATCATAAAATCCATAAATTTTTGTTAGGTTTTTTTGTAAGAAGATGATGATTCCTTAAGCAAAAAATAATATAGCCTAAACGGAGATGTAGTTACTCTGTGGTAAAAGGAGGTCTCTCAGCTTTGAAGCTTATCTATATTGTAATAGACGGAATGGGCGATTTACCGATCAAAGAATTAGATAATCTCACTCCATTAGAATATGCACCTACCCCAAACATGGACTCTCTTGCAGAGAATGGAAAAACAGGATTGATGTACACTGTCCAGAAAGGATTTGCTCCAGAGAGCGATGTTGCAGTAATTTCTCTTTTAGGTTATGACCCCTTCAAGTTTAGCCCAGGCAGAGGTATTATTGAAGTTGTCGGTGCAGGATTAAATGTAGAGGATGGTGATTTAGCTCTAAGATGTAATTTTGCAACACTAGGTCAAGGTAAAGAAATACTTGATCGAAGAGTAGGGAGAACCCTAACCACACAAGAAGCTCAAGATCTAAGTGAAGAAGCAAATAAACAGGTAAAATTACGATCAAGCGAAGCTTCCTTTCATTTCAAAAACACCCTTGGACACAGAGCTGTATTATTAATAAAAAACCAAGATCATTCTCTCTCTAGTAAAATATCCAATAGTGATCCAGCCTATAAAATTGTTAAAGGTCTGGGTGTAGCACAAACAAATATTGAAATGAAACTAAAAAAGTGTAAACCCTTAGAAGAAACAAAAGCTGCAAAAACCTCTGCAGATTTAGTAAACGAATTTATTGAAAAAACCCATGAAATTTGGGAAAATCATCCAATAAACATTAACCGCACCAAAGAAGGAAAACTCAAAGCAAATGTTGTACTAACAAGGGATGCAGGTCATTTATTGCCTAATTTCTTTAATATAAACAAAAGATATAATGTGAATTTTGCTGCTTTAGCTGATATGCACGCTGAAAAAGGCATAGCTCAATTAACCGGTATGTCCGCAACTTTACTTCCTGTACCTTCAGGTGATCTTGAGCATGATTGTGAAATTAGAGTAAACATACTCTTAGAAACATTACCTAAGTACGATTGTGTCTATATTCATCTAAAAGGACCTGATGAACCCGCTCATGATGGGGATTGTCATGAAAAAACAAAAATAATTTCTGCAATTGACAAATATTTTGTCGGACCGTTACTAAACGAAATCTTTGTGGATAAGCATGTTATTTGCATAACTAGTGATCATGCAACACCTTGTTCTCTAAAAGTACATAGTGATACACCAGTTCCAGTTTTAATTTCAGGTGGAAAGGTGAAGGGTTCTAAAAAAGAACAAAAATTCTCTGAAAGATTTTGTAAAAATGGAAGTCTAGGCGTAATAAATTCTGGTTACCATTTATTGCCGATATTAATTAAATATCTAAAAAAATAAGATTTGCTGACAATATTATCCAAAATTCGGATTCTAAATTTGATGTTTTTAATCCTCAGTAGTGATAGGTCTTTCCTAAAAATACAAAAAAGACGACTCCCACCAAACAAATACCCACAATTATTAAAGTTAAGAAAAGCATTTTTGGCATTCCAAGTACATAATTTTGAATTTCAATATTGATCGTAACTAGTTTATCATTTTGGATATCAGTATTTATAAACTTCAAAATATATTGGCCTTCAATTTCGCAAATAAAGCTATAATCAAAACTATTATCCTGCCCAAAATCTTTTGTAGAATCATCTGGAAGAATTAAAATAGCAGAAAAATTACCTGAAGTCCCACCAATACTTCTAATCTGCAAAAGGACATGATCTTCTAATATCAGGTCAAATTCATGATCAACCTCACTATTAGATTGAACATTAATATTAAACGTTATTGATTGAACCA
>JAOZGY010000107.1 GCA_026015145.1 Candidatus Bathyarchaeota archaeon
GGTTTGTCCTCGATTGCTAGTTATGTAATCCATGAAAAGCTTTGCCTCATCCATATTTGTTGCTCCTTTTAGTATCGCTGCAGGATCAGGACTCACCGTTGTAGGCCAATGCAAAAAGCCTACTGGTTCTCCTTCTCTTAGAGGATCATAAGCATAATAGTCAATGTTAACTCCAATACCATACTCGCCTGTAACTACTTTCACCGGAACATCTTCACTAGATGTCACATAAAGACCAACATTTCCAGTAAGCTTCGCCCAGTAACCAAGAGCATCGGTCCACGATTCTTCTTGTGTCAGAAACTGTGTAACACCAAGAACAGATGAAGTTGTAGAACCTGAAGTTTTAGGGTTGCACATTACAATATGACCTTGATATTGTGCATCTAAAAGATCTTCATAAGTATCCGGAGTGGAAAGACCATTCGCAGATAGATATTCCGTATTCCACATAAAACCAAATCCGCTTAATGCTGCTGCATAAAAAACTGGATTATCAGGATCTTCATCAACATTGTACTCCTTCATAGCCCAATTATTAAACGTCTCAACAATGCCATCATCATTAGTTGTCTTGTATGGAAAGAGCAAACTACTCTCTGTTGGAGTTGGAGCCCACGAATGCAGATTTGCGGCCTCTTCGAAGTTATAACTTCCACCGCCCCAATATATGTCTGCTGCTGGGTTTCCTTCCCAAGCCCAAACTTGCTCTAAAACTGCGCCTGACCCACCTGGCGTGAGTTGAGTCACTGTTATTGAGTAGTCCTGTGTCTCTTGTACCCAATCTTCAAAGTCGTCAATTACTGTATCTGCTAAAGCAGCGCTATGAGGATGGATTACAACTAATTTGTGCTCAACACCTGAACTGTAAAACCACCAAACACCAACCGTACCAATTATTACGATTAAAACAACTGCTGCAATAATATACATTCCTTTTGAAGCCATTTTCTTTCACCGTATTTTTGAAAAGCTATGAGTAAGAATAGTTCGAATGATTTTAAATAATTTTCTACGTATATACCTAGCTAATATGTTTGGGGATTAACAGGCTTGGAAAGATTAGAAAACATAGGAGATTGGTTGCTCATAAGGTTAAAGAATTTGCGCTCAATCGACAAGTTCTCTCTTTCTCTCTTTCTAATAGCGATTATTCTGCTCTCTGTTTTTGTTCTACTTCCCGTCTTTTCAGTGGTTTTAAATGCCTTTATAGAACCCAACGGGGAGATTGGCTTGCAAAATTTTGTCAATCTATATGCAACTCCTTCCTTTCGAAGAGGATTAATTAACAGCATTATCACCGCTTCTTTTACACTGGTTGCTACTTCTGCAATTGGTATCCCAGTGGCTTATGTTATGACCCGATATGTTTTTCGCGGAAAGAAAATTTTTACTCTTCTAACAATTCTGCCTCTGATGATACCTCCTTTTGTGGGAGCCCTAGCCTTAGTAGGCATGATGGGCAGAAATGGTATTATTACGAATTTTCTTCAAGACCTCTTAATGTGGCTTGGTCTTAACATTTCACTTGAAGGCGGATTAATCCTACCTAATATTCCAGGAATTGTTTTCATTCAGACTTTTCATCTCTGGCCTTTAATTTATCTTAACACATCAGCATCGTTGAGCAAAATTGATCCAACATTAGAAGAAAGCGCAAGAAATCTAGGCTCTTCAGGATTTACGCTTTTTAGAAGAATAACATTACCTCTTGCTCTTCCAGGTTTTGCCGCAGGAGCTCTTCTTGTCTTTCTTTGGAGTATCTCCGATCTTGGAACACCAATAATGCTTAATTTCACTGAATATTCGGTTTTTCAAGCTTTTAACGAATTAACAATCCAAGGAGGCTACAGAGAGATGTCATCAGTAATATCTATTGTGTTAACAGCGATTTCTGCATTGGTCTTATTGTTGGTGAATAAATATGTTGGCTTAAAAGAGTACGCGACTATTAGAGCTGGAGCTGCACCAAAATCAATTCAAAAAAAAATAAGTAGTAAATTAAGTTTAATTGTTGTGTTCTTTTTATCAGTTCTTATCATTTTTTCCATAATCCCCCACTTAGGCACAGTAGTTATGGCTTTCACAGAAAGACCCCATTATGGTGAATGGATACCCCGAGGAGTTACATTGGAATACATGATTGAAGCTCTTGCCGATCCTAGATCTTCATTATCCATTGTAAATAGTATGGTTTATTCTCTACTCGCTTCCTTTGCAGGGATATTTCTTGGAGCATCTATTGCATATCTATTAGTTAGAAAGAAGTTTCCAGGAAAAAGCATTCTAGACATGATCTCTACGATGCCTTTTGCAATTCCAGGAATCGTTATAGGTCTCGGATTCATCTATATGTTTTCACAACCAATAATTGGGAACTTCAGACTCACATCAATTTGGTACATTTTAGTAATTGCTTATTCTATGCGAAGACTACCATATACAGTAAGGTCCTCTCATGCTGTGCTAAAACAAGTTCACACATCCCTTGAGGAAGCAGCTACTAATCTTGGAGCATCAAAAATCAAAACTTTCACAAGCATAACACTCCCCCTAATCATGCCAGGATTGGTCGCAGGAGCAGTCCTAATATTTATCACTTCTTTTACCGAAGTATCAACATCATTAATTCTTCAACCACTTGTAGGGCCCTTTGGAGCATACGCAAGACCACTAACTCTTCAAATCTTACTTCTAGCTAAAGGTGGACCCGCAGCAATAAGGGTAGCATCATGTTTAGGTTTTATTCAGATAATTGTTACAAGTATTGGCTTGTATATTACAAACAAACTACTGGGTGGCAAAGCAGGATTAGCTTTTGGAGGCTAAAAAAAGAAAATGGTATATGTTAAATTAGAAAATTTGGAGAAATCTTTTGGATCAATAGTTGCTGTAGATAATATAAGCTTAAAAATAGAAGAAAGCGAATTCTTCACTATATTAGGGCCTTCTGGTTGTGGAAAAACAACAACCCTGCGAATGATAGCAGGATTCTACAAACCAGATAAAGGAAAAATCTACTTTAATAAAAAACTAATTAACCGTCTAGCCCCTGAGAAAAGAAACATTGGAATGGTTTTTCAGAATTATGCTCTTTGGCCTCACATGAACGTTTTTAAGAATGTCGCTTTTGGATTGGAGATGCGCAAGATTCCCAATGAGAAGATAAAAAGTCGAGTTAAAACTGCTCTTGATCTGGTTAATTTAGGAGGCCTTGGAGATAGAACACCAGATCAGCTAAGCGGAGGCCAACAGCAACGAGTAGCTTTAGCTCGCGCTTTGGTGATAGAACCAGATGTGCTCTTATTGGATGAACCTCTAAGTAACCTTGACGCAAAATTGAGAGTTGAGATGAGAACAGAGATTAAAAAATTACAAAAAAATCTAGGCATAACCACTATCTACGTCACTCATGATCAGAAAGAAGCCCTTGCGGTCTCAGACCGTTTAGCTGTAATGGGTAATGGCAAGATTGTGCAAGTAGGTAGCCCTCTTGAAATCTATACTAAACCTGCAAACAAATTTGTTGCAAGTTTCATTGGATTAATAAACCTCTTTCATGGAAAAATATCCAAAATTAACAAGACTAATGTTTGGATCAAAACAAATGAAGGATTAGATTTAGTATCTAGTTCACTTGAAAATGTCAGAGAAGGAATAGAAGTTATTCTTGCTGTTAGACCCGAACACATAGAAGTACATCCACAAGATTTTGTTTCCAAAAAAGCGAATATAGCGAACGGAATAGTGGAAAGCATCGAGTATCTAGGTGATCTTTCTCGATATAACGTTAAAACTCAATATCAACTTATTAACGCAGATCAATACAGTCCATCAGTTGAAAAATCCTTCAAAATTGGAGAAAAAGTTCAAATAAGCTTTGAGAAAGAACACGTCCATTTGATAGATATACCATAGATATTATCTAAAAGATAGAAAAAATACTGATTTTTTGCTAAATTGTGAATTATTCTCAGAAACTTTATCAATCAAATAAATTAATATCATTGATAGGTGGGAGATTTGGCGAAAAAAACTGTAGTTATATGCACAAGTCAGCCAGGGACAGGCAGAGATCTATACCTCCAAAAACTACGAAAAAAAAGAGACTTTCTTTATTATCATCTCTTTGAATACATTGTAGATGAAGCCGAAAAGGAAGGATACGCTCTAAGCACCCAAAACGTTCTGGATTTTTATGATAGCAAGCCAGCAAAACTAGAATCTTTTCGTAGTAAAGCCTTGGCTAAAATAATCCAAGAAATCCAAGAGAAGGACGGAATTCACGTCATTAGCACCCCTTATCATTTTGAATGGAAAGGTAAATCCTACACAGGATTAAAAGAGGACGAAGTTAAAGCTTTAGATCCAGATCTTTTTCTAGTCATTATAGATGATATTGTACGAGTCAAAGATAGACTCAAAAAAGATCCACAATGGGGAGAACACAAATTCACACTGGTTCAACTCGCCCAATGGAGAAGAGATGAAATCCTGGGTGTCTATGGCCTTTCCAGGCGTTTTACTCCATATAAAGAATTTTTCTTAGTTGCCCAAGAAAACGAAATCGAATTCTTAGAAGAACTCATTTTTATGAGAAATAAACGAAAAGTATACCTAAGCCATCCAATAACCGGAGAATCAACAGACTTCTTTAAGAAAATCCAGCGATTTTCTTCAATTCTTCAACCCTATTACACCATTTTTGATCCTTACATGATCAAAGATTGGGAAATGGTCGAAACTTGGAGAAATGTGCGAAATAAAGCAATTAGAGAAGGAAAAGAAACACCAAAAAAAATTCGAGTTTCTATAGACTATGCTGAAGGAAAAAAGGACTACGAACTGGACTCATGGGATATTGAAGCAGCAATTAAGAATTTGCGCGCTCAAGTTATCGACATTGATTATAAAATTATTGAGAGTTGCAATAGTATTATTGCATACCATCCTCGAGAACAACTCTCAGCAGGAGTAATGTGCGAAATGGTTTACTCAATGAGCTTGGCTAAATTTGTTTACGCTTATTATCCTTACGAACCAAGTCCTTTCTTTGAATGGTACACAACAAAGATTTTCTCTGACGAGAAAAAAATGATAAAATACTTAATAGATATAGGAAAATAGACTCTGTGTTATAGAGCATTTTTTAAGCAAACTTTTTTTATTAGACCTTTAGACATGTTTTATCTTCCAATGGATGGTATCTTTTGAAAAAGCTTATAAAAATAATTGTTTTTGACATGGATGGTGTCTTGGTTAATATTAAAAGTAGTTGGGCTTTTGTTCATAAAGCATTCAATATTGACGAATCAGAAACTTTTAAGAGATATTTACGCGGTGAATTCGATTATCTAGAATTCATGCGAAAAGATATTGGATTTTGGGGACATATCCACGTGAATCAAATACGCAGGATCCTAAATCAAGTTCCTCTAATGCCAGGAACTGAAGATACATTTAACTTGTTACATAAGAACGGATATGTAACTGCTATAATTAGTTCTGGTATAAGCATATTAGCTGAAAATCTCAAGAAAAAACTAGATATAGATCATATTTTTGCGAACAAAATTCTGGAAGACAAAAATGGAATATTGACTGGTGAAGGAAATCCAGTTGTTCCCTTGTGGGATAAAGGTAAAGTCTTGGAAAATCTGCTAATCAGTTTAGAAATTAAACCAGATAATTGCGCTGTTGTTGGAGATTCAATCTTTGATATTCCCCTATTTGATATGGCAGGTTTTAGTATCGCTTTTAACTCAAAAGATAAACGCGTTAAGGAAATCGCAGATGTTTGCATTCAAAACAATGACTTAAGAGATATCTTACCCTATTTCATTTCCTTTAATAAAACTAAAAGTGATTATTGATAAGCCATGTTTGTATTATTTTGTTGGAGACGCCAGCAATTTTCCTTCAGGTTCTTGAGAAAAATCTTTTCGCTTTTCTTTTTTGCCTCTTAGTTGCACTATTAACACTCCTGAAAAAACAATTATCATTCCTATAATTTTCTGTGTGTTAATTGGCTCTTGTAGAAAAACGAAAGCTAATATTGCTATCTGGATTAGCATACTATTTTGTAGTATCGATTGCTCGATTGCTTTTAGAGTTCTTAATGCATGATTCCATAGGAAAAAAGCAACTGCAGTATTTACTATGCTTAGCCAAAGTATTATCATCCAACCATTAAGGGAAATATTGACTATATTTCCAGTAAGACCAGTAGCGCTAATAAGCATCAGTGCTCCAAAGAGCATCGAGATTGAAGTTAGCGTAATTACACTTTCATTATCCTTTGCAAGATAGTGTCTTGAAATTATCATATAAAGTGCCCATCCTACACCTGAAATCAATGTTACAAAAACACCAGTTACCATTCCAACATCTGCAAGAGCATCATAGAAAAAAATGATTACGCCAAATAAAGTCAGTATGATCCCAATTAGTTGAACACTTGAAGGTCGTTCGTTGTGGAAAAAAACACTTAAACCCAATACAAATAGTGGTGTCAAATTAAGAATAAATGTTACAGTCACCGAATTCAAAAAAAACAATCCAAGAAATTGAAATCCCTGAGCAATGAAATAACCTGTAAATCCTAACACTAAAAACATGCCTATACGACTCAGATTGAATCTACTTGTTTTTCTCTTTCTAAATTGATGATAAAACGGAAAAAGTAAGATCAAGGACGCAAAGAAGTACCTATAAGCTGCAAACGCCAAAGGATTTATTTCCTCTAACCCTATGCGAATCAGTATATATGAAGAAGACCATAAAAACGTCACCAATGACGCTTCAATCAAAGATAGCATATATTTATTTTGGATTTTCATCGGTAATCAATACGCTCTCACTTAATTTATTATTATTTTAAACATAATTACAAATTATAAAGAACTCTAGAATTAAGGCAACTATTATTTCATGTAATTAACTACTTTTCCTTCTTGGGTAAGCTTAAAGATCAATTTTTCTTTTTGTTTTTCCTTTTCCACACAAAACCCATTTTCAAGAACAATAAGATGCCACTCCAACATAGTTTTGTCTAGGCCCGTTTTGTTTTCTAATTCTTCAAATGTGGCTTTTCCATGGTTCAAAACACGAAGAATCTTTCTTCTCAAAGGGCTGTTCATAGCTCTAAGATAGCGTTGATGATATAATCTTGTTTCAATCTCAGAGTTTGTAGTGGTTTTGGACTTTTTATCAGACAAGAAATAACCTAGAATTCATTAAGTAAGAAGAACTATTTTGCTCTTCTGAAAAACACAATCAATTAGCAAAAAGAATATTATGTCCGATTTTTGTTTAGTATTGAGATTTATGTCACTAACTGATCGCATTCTTAATCGGAGAAGCATTAGACATTATAAAAAAAAGGAGATACCTGAAGAAGTATTAAATCAGATCTTTGAAGCTGGGCGTAATGCTCCTTCAGCAGCTAACATGCAACCTATTCATTTCATCATCTTGAAAAACAACGAAGTAAAAAAGAAATTATCCTCTATATTTAGCCGCTTCCTAAAAGATGCGCCAGTTGTAATTGTTGGATGTGCAAATGTTAAAGCTATTCTGACAGGAAAATGGGCAGTTGTTGATACCACAATAGCAATGCAAAACATGGCAATTGCAGCCTGGGCTTTAGGAGTCGGTTCATGTTGGATAGGCTCTTTTAATGAAAACAAAGTAAAAAAAACTTTAAACATTCCAGACAATTGGAAAGTTGTAGCATTAATCACTTTAGGATATCCTGCTGAACAACCAAAACAAAGAAAAAAGAAACCCTTAGAGAAAATGTTTAGTTACAACAGTTTCTAAATAAAAAAGAAACTTCCAAACAATATCCTCTCAATCAACCATTCGAATCTTACCTCAACAATAAAAAAATTCCTACCATCTTTTCAGAAGTCTAATTCAATTAATGAGGCAATTTTCTGCTGAATTTGATGGAAAAATCTACCATTTACTTTATATTTTGCACTCATTAAAAGAATCATTAATACAATGCTTGAAAATACTGGAGTTCAAGTTGCAATTCTTGTAGCTTCAATTGCTGGATTAGCCTCTTCCAGCCATTTTGCCATAAAATCTGTAGAAGACATCATTGAAATAACAGGACTAAGAGACGTATCAGCAGGTTTTATACTGCTATCTGTTCTTACTTCAGCTCCTGAAATTATTGTGGCGATTATCGCAATTACTCAAGGCAACTCTGCTGTTAGTATTGGTGATATATTGGGATCTAATATTTTTAACATCGGGGTTGTTCTTGGATTATTAGGTATACTTGGATATCTTAAACTCTGCTGTACCGATCTTCTTTTAGAACTTGCAAACATGCTATCTGTTACAACTCTTATTCCTCTGTTTTTATTTGTAAATCTATTCACTATTTACCAGGTTCCAAGTCAAATCATGGGTCTTATTTTGTTAATAGCGTTTGTAGTTAACACCTATTTGATATCAAAGAAAAAAACACCAACCTCCAGGCTTATATGCGAGTCAGAAGATAAATGTGAGATCGAAGAAACAAAATCAATTCCTGACGAAAAAATATCTCGTTTGAAAAAAATTACTGGATTTACAACTCTCTTGGTGAGTTTTGCAGTGGTTGCATTATCTGCTCAACTAACAGTTTATTCAGCTACAAATATAGCCATTGCATTTGGAATTCCAGCGATACTTGTTGGTGCAAAACTGGTCGCAATTGGTACCTCTCTTCCTGAATTAACACTTGACATTGCAGCCGTTAGAAGGGGCAGGGTACAACTAGCAATTGGTGGCATTATTGGCTCGAATCTAACAAATTTAACACTTGTATTAGGGCTTGTTCTATTAGGTTCTCCTTTTCAAGCTGAAACTTCAATATTTATTGAGATCCTTCCTTTCTTGTTGATAACAACAATTGTTTTTTGGCGTTTTATTACAAAAGGTGGAATCTCAAAAATTGAGGGTGCTTTTCTACTATTAACCTATATAGCTTTTCAAATATTGGTCATTTAATAAACTATTAGATTTTTAATTTATCTATTAGAAATAATAAGCAAAGTTAGATAATGCTTTTAAGTAATTATGACCAGTTAGAAAATTAATTCTGAGTGTTTGTACCCATGAAAATGAGACTCTTAAAAATAAATCCCACTTTACTTATTCAAATATTACAGGGTAAAAAGAAATCTATAACTTCTAATCTTCCAGACGATTTAGAGTTAATCGATATAAAATACGATTTGTTTTCTGGTCAAGTTTTGGTTGTAGTAAGAAGTGATGATTTTGAAGATCTCAAACAACCCTATCCGATTCCTAGCTTTAATCTAAAATATGTTGAATCCCCCAAAAGTAACTCTAACCTTTTAGTTGGGACTAAACCTGAAATCAAAGTTACGAAAGTACACAGAGCTAATGTTCAGCAAGATATAAGCGCTTATGAAAAAGAATTTAGTCCTGAACAAAGGGAATTATTAAGTTTCAAAATAGAAGGAGATTTTCTAATAGTTAAACCTGTTCAATATTTGAAAAAAGAGTGGAATGAAATTAATGAAGTAGTAAAAAACATTGGTGGTGAATGGATCAAAGGTAGTATAATTAGCTACTGGAAAATTCCAATTAATTGAATAACCATTTATCTTCATGAGTTGTTTAATTTTTAACTTATTTTTTCTTGTTCTCTTTCTGTTTTTAATTTGTATTATGGAGCAAACGAGTTTTTTCACCTCTTTTTGTAGAGTATTGTATCGTAAAACTTAATATATCATATTGCATTTAATGTTTTGGTGAATTAATTGGCCAAAGCGGCTTGGGTGGCCCCACTTTACTTGTCTGTAGCTTGGACTCTGATGATAACCTACCAAATATTTACTCAAACAGCAGTCTCAACAATAGTCACTAACGTACATGCATTTGTTCCCTCGCTAGGTTTGTGGTTATCTTCAAGAATGGATCTGGTTATTTTTGTTTATGGTTTTGCGTGGGTGTTTATTTTATCTTCTGCAATACCATGTGCTATTCTTGGAAAAGAAAGAGGGGTTGTTGTTCAATTCTTTCTATGTTTATCTCTAACCTTTTTAGCACTGATAATGGTTGATGTTCTTGAATCCTATACTAGTGTCTCTATGGGTCAGTTTCTAGGATTATCCCATTTCTTCAATAATCTTGTTGTCGCATCTTTGTATTTGGCAATACCATATATTTTGATGATTGCTTTAGACATAAGATCAAGAAATATGCGCAAACAACAACAAAATTTGGAACTGCTCACAGAGAGTTATTTAGAAAACTCAATTAATGAAGAACAATAATGATTGTTTTAAGAGTGAAAATACTTTTCAATCTTTTTTCGAACTTATTGTGTTAAGTTGATATTTATCGCTAGTGCTGTATATGTCATTTAATATACATATATTGATTTTTGTAATATATCGACTTTAAAATAAGTTATATATTAAGTCTTGCGACGTAATATGTATCTGAGTAAAACACAACAACAGTACAACACAAATACACAAGAAGTTGAAAAAATATGCAAATAAAAAATCTAAACACAAATTGTTCTCTTCAAATATTAGAAAAAACAGAATCTTACAAAGATAACATCTCCTCAATACTTACAGAAGCAATAGAGGAAAGCTTTGCACCGTTTGTTAACTCAAAAAAATATAATGTTTTTCACTTTCTAGAAAAAGAATATGGTCTTACCCAATACAATATAACTCAAAATATAGAGAATTTTGTAGGCATAATCGAAGACTTATTTGGACCTGGAGCAAAACTAATTGAAATCAAAATAATAGAACTAATCCACAAAAAAATCCAAAATTTTGCGTATAGTCCAAAAAACCATGACTTGTTTCTAAAAGAGTACTTGGTAACTCTATTCTCTACTTTTTAGGTACAACCTACATCAATATTTTTTTTAGGCTGAAAATCCAATCAAACATTAATAACTAGAAAAAATATTTTTCTTCTTCCTTTCTATTATTATTGTAGCAAAGGTGTAAGTTTGATTCAAAAATCTGATGCCAAAAAATTCAAATTAACCAATCAGATCATAGAATTTTGCACCCAAATTGCTCAATCATCTCAAATAGTTGCAATTAGCACTCTTTACAATTCATCATTAAGCCTAAAAAATTCTTTCAATCCAATAGAAATATTATTAATAATAAAAGATTTTCAACCAAGAATACTAACTAAATACAGAATTCTTGAAGGGAGAAAAACCACTGTCTTTGCTGTTGATCAATGGATCTTTGAAAGAGATGTTGATAGGGGTTTTTTAGGAGAAGCATTTGCTAGTAGTCTAATTTTTCCATATAAGCCACTTGTAGGTCAAGACTTCTTGTTCCAACGAGAAATAATTCTAAAAAAACGATTAATTTTAGAACTTTTGGAAAATCTCGTTCAAAACTTTCCCGAATTAGCATTCCAAATAAAAATTAAACCAGAGTATTTCATGTATGAAGCAATTCTTGAAAGAGTAAGAGTTTTTCCACCTCTTGTTTATAATCTATCGACTTTACTCTCAAAAACTTCTTCGGAAGAAGTTAAATCAGTCCAAGTGGGTTACATTGAAGCTATTTTAAAACTCAAAAAAGAAAATCAAATCAATTTCTCAAGAAATAAAGTGTCCCTCAAGAAAAAATTTATTAATGAAAGTAAAAATCCAAAAACCTACATAAAAAATCTGAGAAAGAAAGCTCCACGGAGCATCTTTACGTCCTTTTTCTCAGTCTGGTCACAGTTGTTATCTTTTTTTTCTCAGAAAACAAATATTCTTGCAAGCCTAAGAAAATTAAATGAAATTAATATAATAAAAACAAATAGGCCTCTTGTAAATCCTCAAGAATTTGTTCTAATATCGGCAAATGATAAAGTTTTTTCTTTAGCTGATGGCGTTGATATGGTTACTTTTGCAAAAAAACATCTTTTAATTAAAGAAAAAAAGAAGATAAACTTTGAAGTAATTGGAGGAGTTCTAAATGATGTTTATTTGATCAAAGCTCTCTCTGTTGATTATGAAGAGAAAATAATTGTCAAGCGATTTAGGGACTGGTCTGGATTTAAATGGTTTCCTTTATCTTTATGGTCTTTAGGAGCTAGAAATCTCTCTGTATTGGGTCGCTCTAGATTGGCTAAAGAGTGTGAGATTAACGGATTTTTACTCGAGAAAGGTTTTAGAGTTCCAAAAATTCTTCATGTAAGTCATAAGAAACGCTTAGTGTTTATGGAATATATTGAAGGTCAGGATCTTAGCATATTTGTTAAGAAATTCCTTAATTCAAATGTTAGCAAAAAAACTGACTTGAATCTATCAATAATGCAAGAAGTTGGTGAACTTTTTGCTAAAGTGCATTTATTAGGTGTTACTTTGGGAGATACAAAACCAGAGAATATAATAATTGATTCAAATGGAGAACTTTTTTTACTGGATTTTGAACAAGCATCCCATGGAGGCGATAAAGCTTGGGATCTAGCAGTATTTTTATATTTTCTGGGTCATTCTGTTACTTCTTTTTCAGATAAAAAACCTATTGTATCATTGGTTAATGCATTTTTATCTGGCTATCTTAAGGGTGGCGGTAGTGCTGTTGATGTCAAAAAAGCAGGAAGTTCAAAATACACAAGAATATTTAGTGTTTTTATATTACCTTACTTTCTGTACCTCATATCAAATATTTGTAAAAAAGTAAACTTAAAAAATTAATTCCCTTAAAACAAGATTATTGATATTAGCTAAACTTATAATCTAAATTAGATTTGATCTTTACCCAAGTTTTTATATCCGGTCTTAACGAGTCTAATATAATGAAGAAAAATGACGGATAAAATTCGATACTACAAGGGTATACATAAAGTAAAAGTTGTTACTGAAAGTGTTGGTTATTATATTGTAGAAGCACAAGAAGCTTTTGAAGATTTTCTTGAAGGAAAGAGAATAAAAGTTAAGAAAGGGGAGCAACGAATTGTAACACCAGACACGCTATATAAAGAGATGACTTTTCTCCCACCTATTCAAGAACATGCTTACGAATTGAAAATGG
>JAOZGY010000138.1 GCA_026015145.1 Candidatus Bathyarchaeota archaeon
AAAAAAATTTTGGAAATCTTATCTATAAAGCAGAATATGACCAGTAAAGAAATTGCAGAAATGTTATTTGGAAAGTTAATAGAATATAAAACAAAAGAGTATTCATCTATTCATAGAAGTTTAATTTCACTTGAAAACCAAGGATTCATAAAAAGAGTTCAAGTTAAACTTAGGTGGCAAATAAAAAAAAATAAACCAGAAAAATAAATTCATTATTTTTCTAAGAAAGTATTCGATTAGATTATGCGGGATTTTTTCAAATTATTATTTAAATAAAAGGATTAACAATTTGTAGGAAGATTAGATGTTCCATTTTTGATCCTAAAGATTCTATTGATTAAAAATATTCGCAATATGAATATGATTAGTTAATTATGTTATACTTACATTTTGTATATCGAAGTATCTCTTTGCTAGAAACCTTAAACGTTCTGCATTTTTTCCATTTTTGCCAATAGCAACACCTTTATCTTTTTGATTCACAGTTACTACCGCCATCTTTTTTCCATCCATTCGTTCACTAATCCGAACTTCTCGCACTGCAGCAGGTTTTAGCGCATTTTTTATAAATTGAATAGGGTCCTCAGAGTATTCTATAATTTCGTGTTTTTTGCCCGTCATTCTTTCAAGAGTGTGAATGTTTCGTCCGCCACGACCTATTGCTACTCCGACTTGACCTTTATTTACAATAAAAATTGCTCTTTCCTGTTCTTCATCAATAATACAGTCTTTCACGCCAGCACCACTAATGCTTTCAAATAAAGCGATATAGCGCATTTCATCACAAGTAATTTTTATGCCAGACGTAATTAGTTTCCTCCTGTGTTTTTGTCCCCGTTATCATTTTTAACTATGTTAAGAATTTCTGAGTCACCCGTCTCTCTTATAGTTAATGCTGAAATAACAAATAATTTATTGCATACTGCAGCCATATCCATTGTATCGCCTTGATAGGTTATTATTGGTATTTTGGAGATTTCACCATAATATTCGATTTGTTCTTTTATTTGTTTTGGGCAATTAGAGGCCAAAACTATTATCTTAGCTTTGCCATTTTTTGCTGTTTGGATTGCTGTATTGGCTCCAAAAGATACTTTGCCAGTCTTTACAGCAGTTGCTATTGCTTTAGTTAAATCTATCATTTCTCAGTTTTTTCTCCTTTCTTAGTTTGTTTTTCAAACATTGACATGTATAGTTCTACTAAACCTGTGCCGATAGGTATTGATTGTCCTACAATAACGTTCTCAGTTACACCAGCTAATGGATCATGTTCACCTTTGACAGCAGCTTCAACGATATTGGGAACTGTAATTTCAAATGCAGCTCTTGCTAAGACACTAGCTTTTTTACCACTAATTCCATGTCTTCCTATTTGTTGGACTCCTCCCGTTGAAGTCATCATGTCAGCTACTAGCATGACGTGACGTACATCAACGTCTAATCCTTGATCTTCTAAAACTCCTTTCGCTTCGTTTGCTAAAGCATTTCTTGAAGCTTCTATTCCAAGAGTTGTAGCAATTTCATGAACGTTGTTTGTAGTAGTTCTCGAAGTATCAACACCATCGATTTCAAGAACTTTGGATAAATTTGAACCATCAGTTCTTATTACCCATTCGCCGTGTTCTTCAGTTACCAATACTCGTTTAATATCAGGGACTCCTTTAACAGGCAAAGAGGGTACTTTGCTAAGAAGTTTCTTTATATTTTCTGGTTTTTCAGGTTTGATATAAACTGTGTCATCTTTTACAACCACTATCGCATGTGGTGCTTTTAGTGTGGCACTAAGATCATCAATAGAAATTGCTCTATCATCCATCATTGTTTTGTTTAGTTCGACTACGATTTCTTCGCGAATTGCATCTTCATAGATTGCAGATGCAATAAGTTCTAAATTAGTATAAATTATTTTTCGGGCAATTTCTACAGCTGCTTCTTTACGCTTCTTATACTTTGATCTTAAATAAATTGACATAATTGGTGTTGATGGAATTCGTCTAGCATCAACAATTTCGATAAGTCTTGGTAATCCTAAAGTAACGTTTTGTTCTTTGACTCCTGCATAGTGAAAAGTTCTTAGGGTCATTTGAGTACCAGGTTCACCTATGGATTGAGCAGAAATAATACCAACTGCTTCTCCGGGCTCCATTAAAGCACGTTTATATTGTTTTGCTGTCTGATTTACAGTCTTTGTGACAGCCTTCCTAGTGAGTTTTGCTTTGGACAAGTTTTGTTTTAGTTGAGTCAAAAGCATTGGTGTGAGATGACCTTCAACTTTTTTCAGTTGTTTCTTAATAAAATCAGCTGAAGCTGGTTTACCTTTTTCTTCTCCAATTTTTATTTGGCTTAAGAGTCTTTTTACATTCACTGCTTGACCATGATCACTTTTGGAGGGATCGACACCATCTTCGCCATATTTAAATTGAATTATATCTCCCGCTGAGTCTCTCACAGTACCGTCATATTCTAAGCGAATGTGCTCTAATGCATTAATTAGACGTCTTTGCATATACCCACTTTGTTGTGTCCTAACAGCTGTATCTACTAAACCTTCTCTTCCTCCCATTGCATGGAAAAAGAATTCGACAGCATCTAAACCGCTCTGATATGATGCATATACAAAACCTCTAGCTTTTGGTCTTGGATCATTTTTAGAGAAGTGAGGAAGGGCACGATCACTATAACCTCTCATTATTCTCTTGCCTCGAACTGACTGTTGACCTACACAGGCAACCATTTGACCAATGTTCAAGCTAGAACCTCTTGCTCCTGTTCTAGTCATTACTATTCCAGAATTATCTAAAGTAAAATCGTGATCAGCAATTTTTCCTGCTTCGTCTCTTGCGGTTGCTAGTTCATGCATAACATAAATTTCAAATGATTCTTCAAGTGTTTGACCTGGAAGCCTTGGTAGAGTTCCTTTGTTGAAAGTATTTATATGATCATCTATTTTTTTCTGCAATCTTTCCATTGTTTTATTAATTCGATTTTCAGCTTTAGGAGACAAAACAAGTTCATTATATGTATAAGAGAATCCACGCATTGTTATGAAAAGTTTTAACAAACGTGTAATATTGTTTAGGAAATCTCGTCCAACCTCAGTTCCATAATCATTAATGATTCTATGTAAAAGACTCTCAGATTGTTCAGAGCCTATTGAGCGTCTATCTATTATTCCTGAAATAAGTTCCCCATTTTTGATAACTACATAAGAATCATGTTTACATTCTTCTTCTTCACATTTAGTACAGCTTTGACAAATATTTGCTTTCAAAACGTAGTTTAATGTTTTAGGAAGAAAGAGACTAAAAATTTGTTTACCTGACCATAGAGGTTGAGGTTCTATTATTTTTGGTTCAGGAAGAGAACCAGCATATCCTGTGGTAGTAAGTAGCCTTGCAACTTCATTCCTGGTTAGATAATTTGATTTTCTAGTAAAGTAATAAGCTCCAGTAATAAAATCTCTGATTGCACCAATTATTGGTCCACCGAATCTAGGGGATAATATTTGATCTTGCACTTGCATTAATAACAAAGCTTCTGTTCGAGCTTCTTCACTTTGAGGAATATGAAGATTCATTTCGTCTCCATCAAAGTCTGCGTTATAAGGAGGACAAACGCACAAGTGTAATCGAAAAGTTTTGTATGGTAAAACTCTAACATAGTGAGCCATGATAGACATTCTGTGCAGTGAAGGTTGGCGGTTAAAAATTGCAATATCACCGTTTTTCAAATGCCTCTCTACAACAAATCCAAACTCTATAGATTCGGCAATTTTTTCTCGATCAATAACAAATTCGAGTCTAATTCTTTTTCCATCAGGTCTTATAATGTAAAGAGCACCAGGATAGTTTTCAGGACCATTAATAACTAACTGTTTCATTTCATCAATATTCCAAGCTGTTACTTTTTCAGGTACTGACAATCGCATAGCTATAGCTCTGGGAACTCCAACTTCATTTATATCAAGATTAGGATCGGGAGAAATCACTGTACGTGCTGAAAAATCAACTCTTTTTCCTGAAAGATTGCTTCTAAACCGCCCTTCTTTTCCTTTTAATCGCTGTGAGAGAGTCTTTAATGCCCTCCCTGAGCGGTGTCGTGCGGGTGGTATTCCAGAAGATTCATTGTTAAAGTAGGTTGTTACATGATATTGTAGAAGTTCCGAAAGATCTTGAATTATTAGTGTTGGAGCCCCTGCTTCCATATTCTCTTTAAGTCTTTGATTAATTCGAATAATATCAACAAGTTTATGTGTTAAATCATCTTCAGACCTAATTCCTGATTCTAATGTAATAGAAGGACGCACATAAACTGGAGGTACGGGTTGTACTTGTAGAACCATCCATTCAGGTCTTGCAACTTCAGGATTAAAACCAAGTAATTCTAAATCTTCATCGGAGATACGTTCTAATCGTTCTCTGATCATACTAGGAGTCAAAATTTCAGAGCCAGCTTCTGTGTGTTCTATAAATTTGGTTGGTTTCTCATATGTGATCTTATATTGATCAGCTGCACAATGAGAACATTGTTTAGCTTTAATATCCTTAATAATTTGCTTAAATACAACAGAAGGCGTTTCCCCTAACAGTTTTTCAAATTTCTTTATTTTTTCTTTGACTTTTTTTGCAGCTTCTTCTGAATATAGAATTCGTCCACAGCTTCTGCATGTTGATTTCAAAAGTTCTTGAATTTTCTTAGCAAACGCAATATGAACAATAGGAACAGCAAGCTCAATATGGCCAAAATGACCAGGGCAACGAATTGCTGTATTTCCACAAGTTTTACATCTTTGTCTAGGCTCTAGAGTTCCTAAACGACCATCCATTAATCCTGAAGTTATTGGGGCACCATCTTCATCGTAAGTATCAGGAGTTTGTATTTCTACAACTGACTGTTTACGCAAATCTTGAGGTGAAATTAAACCAAAAGAAATTTCATCAACTATTTTATGAATAGATTCTTCTGCACTCATTTCTAGGCTTTCTCCTTAAGTTTCAATTTTGGTGTAACACACAAACTTTGAAGTTCTTGAAGTAATAGTTTAAAAGCATAAGAGATGATTACTGGAGAAATTCTAGCTTTCTCATCACAAATTTTGCAAGTATATTTTCTTTGTTTCATATCAAAATAAGCTATCTGACCGCAGTTTTCACAAACATATAAGGTATATTTGTCAGATTCTTCAAGCAACCTGTCTCTAAGCAACATTGCAGCTCCATGACCAATAAGACAGTCACGTTCCATTTCGCCAAAACGCAAGCCACCACCTCTAGCACGACCCTCAGTTGGTTGTCTTGTCAACATTTGTACCTGTCCACGAGCTCTTGCATGCACTTTATCCGCAACCATGTGATGGAGTTTCTGATAATATACAACTCCTACAAAGATATCAGCTACAAATTTTTCTCCTGTTGTTCCGTTGTAAAAAACTTCACTTCCAGTATGACTATAACCAAATTTTATTAGGTTTTTTCTAATATCGGTTGGTTCTTCATTAGAAAAGGAAGTGCCATCAGCTGGTTTACCTCTTGCAGCTGCAGCTTTTCCAGCAAGCGATTCAATGAATTGACCAATAGTCATTCTAGACGGGATAGCGTGTGGGTTAATTATAATGTCTGGAACTATGCCTTCATCTGTGAATGGCATATCTTCTTGGGGAACGATAAGACCTATTACTCCTTTTTGTCCATGGCGAGATGCAAATTTGTCTCCTAATTCAGGAACACGTTGATCACGAACTTTTACTTTTACAAGTTTGCTACCTTGTCCAGATGCAGTTATGAATATTCCATCAACTACTCCTGTTTCTGAAGGCCTCATATCTGAAGAGGTATCTCGCATTGAAGGACCCTTAACTTCAAATTCTTTATATTCTTCTAAAAATCTTGGTGGACTAATTCTTCCTATTAAGACATCTCCCCCAACGACTTCTGATTCTAAGCTTATTATACCATCAGATTCTAGGAGTCGGTAGTATTGCTCACCTCTATATCCACGAGTTCCAGGTTCAGGAACTGTAAATTTATCTTTTAATCCACCTAAATATTGTCTACATTCAGCTTCGTAGATTCTATAGAAGGTGGAACGAGCTAGACCTCGTTCTATTGAGGCTTTATTGAAAACTATAGCGTCTTCCATATTATATCCTTCAAAGGAGAGAACAGCAACAACACAATTTTGGCCGGTAGGACGCTGTTTGTAGCCTATCACTTCCATTAATTCTGTTTCCACTAAGGGCATTTGAGGGTAATGCAGTATATGTGAACGGGAGTCTACTCTGTTATTAAAGTTGGTAGCGTACACTCCTAGTGCTTGTTTTGCCATTGCAGCTTGATAGGAGTTACGAGGTGATTGATTATGCTCTGGATAAGGTATTGTAGAAGCGCAAATTCCTAGGATTGCATATGTTGCTATTTCAACATGAGTATCGGTGGGTTTTACTTTTTCAAGAGACAGCGCTATTTTTGCGTTTTCTTCCTCTGCTGCATCAATGTATTCGATTAATCCGTTTTTAATTAGATCTTCCCAATTCCATTCTCCAAGGGCAATCTTCTCTATGTGTTCAGATTTTAATTTTGGTATTCCACTTTTTACAATAACAAGAGGGCGTCTAACTCTTCCTTGATCGCAATTTACGTGAACTTCTTCTCCCTCTGCTTTGAGCTTAGAGAAGTAAGTTATGTTTGCTTCAGTGGAGATTTGACTGGCACGTCTTTTTTCTCTGAAACTCATAACCATCTCTAGGGAAGAATCAGAGTATCCAACGAGATTTCCATCTACAAAAACTTTTGAACCTGAAATTCTAAGATCTACATTAGCTTCATATGCTGGTACTGTTCCCATTTCAAATAGTAATTGTTTAATTTTTTCTGGATTAACACCTACTGATATGGATGCTGATAGAGCTAGATTTTTTACCAGTCCACAATTGGATCCTTCAGGAGTTTCATTAGGACAAAGTCTTCCCCAATGAGTAGGATGAAGATCTCTGGCTTCAAAGTTTGGCTGGCTTCTGCTAAGTGGTGATTGGAGCCTACGTAGGTGGCTAATTGTGGATATGTAATTTGTTCTATCTAATAGTTGAGTTATTCCAACTCTTCCTCTACCCCAGTTCCCAGTTGCCAATGCATGTTGGAATCTTTCGGTTATTATTCCTGGGCGAATTGCTGCAGACACAGTGATAATTGGACCTTTTACACCTATGCGTTCAAGTTGGTATTTTATATCACGAGTTAGGTTTCTAAATGCAACCCGAAACAGATCGGCAAGGAGGGGGCCAGCTAGTCTTAGCCGTTTATTTTTGAAATGGTCTTTATCATCTATTTTCCTGTTTCCCATTCTTACTTGAAGTGCTCTATAAGCCATTTCTCCTAGGAATATGCTCTTTTCTTTTCTATTTCTCTTAGTTCTGCCTAAATGTGGGAGGAAGTTTTTATCAAGAGCTGTTTCAGCTTTTTGCAATCGATATTCTTCAACTTGTCCATGGGCTACGCGGTTTCCAATATATAATAGAGCATCATTTATTGTATCTACACCTATTGCTTTTTCAAAAGAGGCAGCAAGTAGACTTTGTAGTTCTTTATCAAGAGTCACACTTTCAGCTATATCAATATCTTTTTCCAAATTAAGTGCTCTCATTATAACTACAAAAGGAATTTCTGTGGGAACGCCGGGCATAGTGACATAAATAACTCCATCTGACTTTAGTTTTAGCTCTATTCTAGCTCTGAAACCCACTGTGGTTGAAAATATTTTGGCTTGATAAACTGGTTTAGTTCCTTTTGTATCTATATCAACAATTATTCGATTAGGTGCAAGATCTTCCATTGCAACAATGACCCGTTCTGAGCCATTTACAATAAAATAGCCACCTGGATCGTCTGGATCTTCTCCAGCACCCACAAGTTCATCTTTTGAAAGCTGGGATAGGAAACATAGTTTTGATTTCAACATTACAGGTATGTTTCCAATAAATACTAGTTCTGTATCTTGTTCTCTGCCATCAATTATTGGTGTCATCTCTAGAGCTATTGGAGCAGCGTATGCTAGATTTCTAAGTCGAGCTTCCATTGGGTAGATTTCGTGTTTAGTTCCGTCAACTTCAGTTGCATATGGCCCAGTTATTCTGGACTGGGGATCAATAACCCATATTTGCCCAAGTTTAACCTTGTAAGGATTTTCTGGGATTTCAACAGGAATTTCTCCTACTTCATCTACTACTTCCTGTAATCCATGATCGATAAATTCATTATATGAATCCAGATGTTGTCTGACTAGACCTTTTTCTTTGAAAAAATTTTGCAATAAAATATGTACGTCTTCTTTTTGAATCTCACTCAAATTTTAAAATTCTCCTAAAATATAAATTTTTGTCATTGCGAATTGGGTTATATGAAACTTTTTTTTCAAATGATGTATTTCCCCTGATGTTGGATCATTATCCAAATCGAAAAAGAGGATTTTTTTATTAAAGAGCACAAACACATGCTACGGTGCATAAATATAAACTTTTTCGTGGAATTAATCAAACTTTCTTTAATTTCTATAGGAATTTATGCTATATTAATTTATTAAAAATGTTCGGTATTAACGATAAAAATTTTTAATTTGATTGATTTTAGTTTGTTTTA
>JAOZGY010000029.1 GCA_026015145.1 Candidatus Bathyarchaeota archaeon
AATCGCTTATTATGGATATAGTGATGGATCTGGGGAGTACTATGTCGCTATAGATTCAGACAAGTGTGATGGTTGTGGCAAATGTCTTGAAAAATGTCCAAATTCTGCGTTGGAAATCGTGTCTCAATTTATTGATCTAGAAGATAAACTGGTTGCTTCAGTGAAAGAAAAAAATCGAAAAAAAATCAAATATGCCTGTTCTAGTTGTAGACCTGAAAACAAAAAAACTCCTTGCACAGAAATTTGCAACCAAAAAGCAATTTCAATAATCTGGAAAACATATTAAAACCGACAATTTTTCGCAATTAATATAGTAAATAGCTTTTAAAGCATGCTAATCTGGAAACAAAGTTTATAACAGATTAAGAAATAAATCAATTTTGTTGTTTATTAGTAGAAATCCTGATTCAAATAACTATCTCAATGCGTAGAAGTGTTGTGCATATTGAAAATACTTATGATTATGGCTTTACATTGATATTATTTGAAAATTCGTTATGTTTATGTATGCTACCCCATAATGAGTAGATTGACAGATAGGGATACTATAATGTCTAAAAAACCACAAGCAAGAGACGAGGCATTGGAAGCTTTAGATTTTATAGTGAACGTTCTAAAGGAACATGAGAACGATTTAGATAGACTCATTGGTGAGCTTGGAACGGTCACAGAGCAGTTAGGGGAAACTGGGGAGCTTACTTGCAAGGTGGAAAACGTTGAAGAAAAGATTTCTGGTTTACAAAACGAAATTAGTGGTTTAGTTGGTTACTTATCCCAACCAAAAGCCCAGACTCCCACTGAACCCGTGAAAGAAGAAATTAATGATGGTCAGACAAAAAGGATTCAAGGACCTCCGGTGATTTTACGTTGTAAACAATGGGGGGACTTTAAGACTTTAGCATCACAAGCTCAAACGTTGTCTTTTATGTATAAAGAGGCTGAGAAAACTTTTCAAGCTGATGCTTTGAAAGGAAATCAGATTATTACCTATAATGGTCCTCTTCCTAGTTTTGATTCGCTTTTGAAGATGTGGTTATCCAAACAATTAGAAATTCCGGAAAAACAGATCTTAGAAGGCGTTTTAGCAATAGGCTAGTTATTTGTTTTTGTTTTTAATTTGTGATTCAGAACCCTTTTATAACTGTATAGAGTCTTAAGTCTCATGATATGAGGGTGTGTTAGAGGTTGACTGCACTACCTGAACAGCCAATAAACCTTTTCCGTTCTCGAACCCTTCTCCTTTCTCCTCGATGACGGATTGGCTCTCAGGTTACCAACAGACAATGAAATCCACCCTCAATCAAAAATTAACAACAATAGAGGCTAAAATACTATAACAAAACAGAACATTCTTCACAAAAAAGCCAGTGAAGAAATAGCAAAATTCGAAAAAACAATGGAAGAACTAAAACTCCTAAAATATGTTTCAAAAGATCTCAAAAATTATCGAAAAATGATAAAACTAAAAAAATTCGACTAAATCCCACTTCTTAAACCAAACATAACAACCTAACCAATTATTTGCCTGATTATTTTAAGTAATACCGAAAAGCTGAAGTTATCAAATGTTCTATTTTAATTATATAGGATGAATGATTTTGGTAGTAAAAATAATAGAATTAATAGGAAGTTCCCCAGAAGGTTGGCAAGAAGCAACCCAAAATGCAATTGATGAAGCAGCAAAAACCATTAACAATATCAAAAGCGTACATGTAAAAAGATGCACAGCTAAAGTTGCAGAAAATAAAATTGTGGAATACCGATCCGTTGTCAAAATGGCATTTGAAGTGAAAAGATAAAATCTAGAAAAATGCTAAATTAACAAAGTTCATCAATAAGTATTTCCTGCGTTTTTTATTTTATTAGTAAAAACCAGCAACTTTTTTATTGCATATGAATTGCTTCTACGGTTTCTGCTTCTGGATAATGGCTACTATCGCAGAATGGCTTATTTTTTGATTTTCCACACCGGCAAAGAGTTACCCGATTACGTAATGTATATTTCTCCCCTTCAGCTGATTCGATCTCAATTTTACCACGTATCCAAATTGGACCTCTAACTTTCATTGCTGGATCCTCAATTAAACCAATTTCTTTTTCTAAATCTGGCTCAATAATCCCTCTTGTTCTTTTATCAAAAATTAAAAGTCTTCCTGAAGGACAATCACATGATTCTTCAATAGCTATTTTTCTTTTATTTTGATTATTTGATTCTGAAATCAGATTCCAAATTCCACCCTCGCGATGACAAAAACGAGCTGAAGCACATAATTCTTCATAATCAGTCAAACAAAGTTCAGGACCATCTATTTTCTTGGGATTTCTAAGATAGGTTTCTTTGCCTGCAGTTTCTTTGCCATTAAATCTTATTTTTATATGAGTACCATCACAAAAAGGCTTATTTTTTGATTGGCCGCATCTACAAAGAGCGTAAACTTTTTGTGGAGGATATTTGATTCCTTTTGACCATTTAATTGGAACTTGTTTTGAATCTACTGTACTGATTTGCTCTTGCAGCTTAATTTTTCCTGAAACTAGATAAGGACCGTTTTTTGTTACTTTGATCTTTTGTTTTTTTTCTTTATTTTTTGATTTCATAGAAAAGTTTTCCTCATGATATTTAATTTATTTTGCTGATTTTGGTGTATTAGTTTCTTTATCGATAATTAATTGTTTTGATAAAGTTTCAAAGAATAATTCGATTCTATCTCTTATTCTGCCAAAGTCTGCAAGGGATGTTATTGTTGTTACTGGAGTTTCAGCTTTGATCTTAACTCGGGTAGTTTTTTCATCAACAGTCCAAACCGTAATGAAAAGCATTGAAGCATATGAAAGCAAACCTGCATGGGTATTTGCTTTTATTTGGTGTGTTTTTTTATCTTTTTTTTCTAGTTTCCAGTTTAATTTTGCAAGAACTTTTGGAATTCCTTTCCAGATTTTAATTAATGGATAATCAATCTCAACAACATGTTTTTCTTTGCGTAAATAAGCCATAATTTTCCCTTCTTCATAAGGTAGCTGCTAATTAGACTCTTTATAATTATTGTTGAGGCTTAAAGAATATTTATTAAAAATACTTAAGGAGGGATAAAGAGTGAAGGCAAAGCCCCAAAAAGAAGCCCTCTCCCTTTTCCTTTTTAAATCTAGGTTTGCATTACTTAAAAAACGTATTTCGATATCGCAATATATCATATTTGCAATTTGGATGCAAGATTTTGATATTACGACCATCAAGATTCATATTCAGAGATCCCTATTTAGAAAGATTCATTATTGAACACTCATTCTAAATTTTTACTATTAAAATTGGTATTCGAGAAAGTCGGGCAAGATTTTCCACTTCATTTTCTAATACATTATCTTGTTCTAATGTGGTTGCACATATAAGGACAGTATGCTTTTCTTTCGCTTCCTCTAATGTTAATTTTATTCTATCCCCAATAAGAAGTTTTTTTTCAACCTTTAATTCCTTGGTTTCTGCCTCAGAAATAATTCCATTAATTAATGTTCGAATTTCCCATCGATGCAAGCGTTCCACAATGTCTTTATCAATTTCAGAATCAAGAAGTGATTCTGCTAGCTCTTCAACTTTTTCCATAGTCTCTTTTTCGGTTATGCTTAATATCATGATTTTTGAGTTATTTTCTGCTAGAGTTAATGCCCATTCAGCAGCTTGAATGTTTTTATTTGAATCGATGATTAGCAATATCGATTTCATTATTTCATTTGGAGGGAAAATTGGTTTTCTTACTAGTAAGATTGGATATGGACTTTTTCTGATAATTAGATCCACTGTAGTTCCGAGACTTTCAATATTGAAGGTTTCAGTTCTTTCTCCATAAGGTGTCGATATTACTATTAGATTAGGGTTAAATTGTTTTGACAACTCTAGAATATTTTCCGAAGGATGACCAAAACCACAACTTCCAGTTACAGCGATATTTTCTGACTCAAGAAGTTGAAGAGCTTTCTTCACTAGCTTCTCCGATATTTTTAATTCTTCCGAAGTGGGAGCTATACAAGCTATGTATACTTTAGCTTGGAATCTTTTTGCTAAATTAAGCGTAATTTGTAGAGCATTCTCACTTATTTCGGATGCCTCAAAATGAGCATCGATAGCTAAAAATATTCTTTCAATTTTTTTAGTTTCAAATTTAAGTTTTTTAGTATCTACTGCTTTTTCAAAAATCTTGATTTTTTTCTCAATCTTATCCGAGTGATTTGCCAATCCAAACCTCACATCCTTAAGTTGTTATTAGGAAGTATAAAGCAATTAAGTAGATTGATCCTATCAGGAGCTGTATTGTGCACACTATTGTTCCTATTTTTGTGAAATCTTTAAAGGGAACTTTTTGGTGTTTTTTTAAAACTCCAAGGGCAATTATAGTAGACGACGATCCTATAGGAGTGAAATTAGCTCCTAAACTTACACCAAAAATAATTGCCCACCAAAGTAATACAGAATGAGGACCCAAATCAGCCGAAATTTCAAGAACTATTGGAATAAAGGCTGCGGTAAGAGGAATATCAACAATAACTGACGAGAGTAAACCAACAATCCAAAGAATTGAAATTACAATTATCAAAAAGTTTGTTGATGCAATATCTACTAACGGTTCTGAAAAAGATCTTAAAATTCCTGCTTCAGATAATCCTCCAACTAAAACAAGTAACGCTGAGACAAAAAATATAACTCCCCAATTAATTCCTTGAAAAATCTTTTCTGTGCTTAAACGATTTACTAAAAGCATTACCACACCACCAATAATTGCTATCAAACCTAATCCGATTCCAAAAAAATCTGCTGTTGCTAAACCAACAAGTGTAATTGTCATAATTGCAATACTTCTATTGAACTTTTTTTTGCTTTTTACTACACTCCATTCATTAAAAGTTTCAACTTTTTGATGTAGAATACTTTTTTGATCATCTGAAATGGGCTTTCTTACTTTCAATAAGAAGATTAAGATCTGAAAAGTAATTGCGGCTACAACAATAGAAAGTGGAACAGAGAATACCAAAAAATCTAGAAAAGTTATTCCAGCTACTAATGTGACAAGTATGTTTGGAACACTACTAATTAGAGTTAATAATCCCCCAATGTTGGCAAATATTGCTTCGGCAAAAATGTATGGTTTAGGATCAAGATCCAAATTCTTGCAAGCAACCATTGTTAAAGAAGCAACAATAACTATAGCAACCAAATTACTAAGAATAGCTGAGAGTAAAATTATTAAAAACGAAAATAATAAGAAGAGTCTAAGTGGATTTCCTTTACTAACTTTCAAGAATTTTATTGCAGCAAACTCAAAAACATTAGCTTCTTCTGCCGCTGTGGTTATTATGAATGTTCCAATCAAAATTAAGATTACTTCTAGCTCAATAAATCCTAATGCTGCTTCATACGAGAAAATATTGAATATTATTCCAGATGCTACTATGCCGATTGCACCAATGATGGCTGCTAGTGTTCTGTTTATTTTTTCTGTTAGAATAAGAAAATAAGTAAATATGAAAATCCCAATGAACACAGAAAAAACTAATGAAGGGTCAGTAATTTCTTCTTCACCTAGGTTAACTATAAACCCTTTTAACATAAGGATTTTATCGATATGCGGAGGGTGGGATTTGAACCCACGAACCCCTGCGGGATAGGCTCCTGAAGCCTACGCCTTTGACCTGGCTCGGCGACCCCCGCGTTAATGGTGTACCACTTATCCGAAATATATTTGAAAAGGTTTAAGAGTTACTATTATGTTTAACTGGAAAGAAAAAGGTGTAAAGAATGCCAACTCACGGATCATTATCTAAAGCTGGGAAAGTTCGATCTCAAACTCCAAAAATTGAGGGTGTAAAAAAAACTAGTCCCAGTCCAAGAAATAGAAATAGGAAAAACTATCGAAAAAGAATAATTTTGCAGAAAGAACCAGGTCAAAACTGGTATTAAACTGCAAATTTGATTATTTTCTCTCTTGTTTTTATTGTTTTTTCTTAATTGTTATTGCGACATTTTTATAAACTATGTCTATTCAGTGTCCTTTATCTATCACTTGTTGTGAATTCTAATACGGTATCTTAATCTTGTCCTTGGAAAAAGCAGCTAGAGAAATTATCAATGAATTAGTAGTTCATTCCTCCCCTACAAGTGACATATTGCATAAGATAAAAACAAACGTAGCTGCAAAATTAAAACTTGATCATACTCCGTCAAACGCAGAGATAATAAGATATCTTAAACCAAAAGAAAAAAGTAAACTGCTAAAAATTCTTAGAAGAAAAACAATTCGGTCTATATCAGGGGTTAGCGTAATTGCTATAATGACACAACCTCATTCTTGTCCTCAAATAGAACCTTGCGTTTATTGTCCTGGAGGTCCTACCCAGGGTGCTCCGCAGAGCTATACTGGTTATGAACCTGCAGCTATGAGGGGAATTCAAAATAATTATGATCCTTATTCTCAAGTAAAAGCTCGCATCAAACAGCTAGAAGCAATAGGTCATTCTGTAGATAAAATTGAGTTAATTATTATGGGGGGTACTTTTCCTTCTACTCCAATTGGTTATCAAACAAATTTTATTCGAAGAGCTTTAGATGCGATAACTGATCTTCCTTCAACAACTCTAGATGAAGCTAAGGAAAACGCAGAAAAGAGTTTCAGAAGAAATGTAGGAATAACAGTAGAAACAAGACCTGATTGGTGTAAAATTCCGCATGTTGATAGAATGTTAGATATGGGAGTTACCCGAGTAGAGCTTGGAGTTCAAAATCCTTCAGATAAAATTTACAAGTTAGTAGGAAGGAAACATTCAGTTTTTGATGTTAAAGAAGCTACTCGTATTTCTAAAGATGCTGGATTAAAAATTGTTTATCATTTGATGCCGGGAATGCCAGGATCGTCACCTCAAAAAGATTTAAAGTCTTTTGAAAGAATTTTTTCAGAAGTTTATTTTAGACCTGATATGATAAAAATTTATCCTTGTCTTGTTATAGAGGGGACAAAAACTCATAAATGGTATTTACAAGGAAAATATAAACCATATACGACAGAAGAGGCTGCAAATTTAATTGCAAAAATCAAACAAAATATTCCACCTTGGGTGAGGATTATGCGTGTTCAACGTGATATTCCCGCAGGACTAATTGTTGCTGGTGTAAAAAAGAGTAATCTTCGCCAGATCGTTCAACAAAAAATGCAATCAAATAACCTTGTTTGCAGCTGCATTCGCTGTCGAGAAGTTGGTCACCGAGAAAATATAGATAAAATAAAACCTATCATAGATGAGATACAAACAACAACCACCAATTATAGTGCTTCAGAAGGACAAGAGGTCTTTATTTCAATAGAAGATTTGAAGAATCGTATACTAATTGGATATCTTCGACTGCGTATTCCATCAGCTAAAGCCCATAGAACAGAAATAACCTCTTCTTCTGCAATTGTAAGAGAACTGCACATATATGGACCATTAGTACCCGTTGGTGTGCATAAAACTAAAGCATGGCAACACAAGGGATTTGGATCAATTCTGTTAAGTGAAGCAGAGCGAATCGCAAAGGAAGATCATGACTTGAAAAAGATTTTAGTTATAAGTGCATTAGGTACAAAACAATACTATATGCGCTTTGGCTACAAACGCGATGGCGTATATGTTTCAAAGAATCTGAATTAACGAAGTATATATGTATAAATCATAATTTTTCGCACCAAAAGTGGCCGAGATGAGGTATCTCAGTCCGAAAAGTTGATGTTTTTCATATCAACCGCTACCTTTTCCCTTTTTTTCTTAACTACCAAAAGGTTTGTTTTTGCAAAATCTCTAAAGAGGGCAATGACTCATAATTGTCGATTTTTTGAAGCAAGTTACTCATGAAAATAAAATGTTTTCGGCGTTTGTCTCTAAAATAAAAAAGCAAAGTTATAACAAATGCTGATAACAGAATAATTGATACCACAAAAATAGTATAATTCAAAAGATTCTGATAGCGTAAGATTAAAAACAGAATGGTCATAGCGATAAAGAATCCTGTTAAAAGTGAATATAGCAGATTAAGAAATGAGTGAAAATCATTATCTAAGACTTGAATTTTTTGAAGTTCAACATCTCTTTGGATCATTACTAGTCAATCAATTTTAGAGTTAAAGGATCTATAAAAAACTCCATAGAATATTATTATAGAACAATCTTTTTCTTTCTTAACTTGATTTTAAACTCCCCAAAATCCCATTTGTTTTTTATGCTTTCAATTAGGCTTCAGGCAACGTTTCTGTGCTTCTAATTCCTTCAATACCATTAATTTTGCTGGTAACCGCTC
>JAOZGY010000059.1 GCA_026015145.1 Candidatus Bathyarchaeota archaeon
TTTATTCAAAACTAAAAACCTGCTTTTATAGGATCTGAAGGTTTTATAATCTCTCTGAGAAATATCGTTGCATAGGATCCCCTTAGAAGCATAAAACTAAGATCTAATTGATTTTCAGTATGAGTAGATAAGGCTTTTTTAATTTTAAATTCTCTTAGAGGAGTGATAATTGTTCGTAATCCTCCTTTTGCACTTAGTCTGGGAATCTTTTTAACGTAAAAAGTTTCAGGTTTAATTCCTTCTGTTTCAAAAACATTTTCTTGCATTTCACCACTTAGATCATTTGAAAATTTTTGTTTAGTTCCAACTAAGGGTAGGGCAATACGCATTTTGCCTGATTCAATTAGCTTATTTGTTTGTTCAAGATTTGCAGGTTTAACAACTTTACCTATACGAACCATAGGTAAGCCTGTTCTTTCAATATTTACTACAAAATCTCCAGAGGTTGCCTTTTTCAATGAAAAACCTTTTTCTAATCTTTCACTTAGAAACAAATTAAACAAGTACGATTGATAAGCTTGAACAAAAAGTGCTTGAAGTTTAAAAGGTAACCTCATAAGAGCTCCAATAAAATCATTGGGTTTCTTAACTAAATGGCTAAGAATTAATCTTTCAAAACGGAGTTGTTTTGGAAAATCTTTCAAAGACTGGTTATAATCCTGCGTTTTATGTAAATCCTTTCGAGCCTTTTTTGAAGATGGATGCTCTGAATCACTATATTTTGCTAAGAATATCATTATTGCTTCTTCGAAATTGCCTTTAATAATAGCTTTTCCTACTAAATGCGTTATTGGGCGTACAGTCCCGAATCGTTGATGACCAAAATAGTTAGGAATCCCACCTAATTCATCAAGTTCTCCAACGATTTTATTTGCCGATTTCTTAATATCTGAAATAGAGGTGTCTAATCCTCTAACGCTGATCATAAATTTGTTCCCTAGTAAATAATAAGCTGACAAATGTTCTCGAACATAGCCAAAAGGATAAAGGCTAATATCTCTAAAACTAAAAGCCATTATTTTTTCTATCAAACCTTGATCTATAGTTATGTACTGAGCAGTTATTGCTTTAGCATCTTTTATTCCTGCGAACCAAATTTGCGCTTCATTGATTCCTAATTGTCTAGAAATATGTTTTATTGCTGAAAACATATCCCAATTTCGCTTTACTAAAACACAAAGTAAAAAACGCTGTCTTTTTGATGAAGCAGATAATACTGGAAGGTTAGGTTTTTCATTAATTTTTGCAGTTGAACCATCAACAAGTACTTCTTCAACTATAAAGTCATTTGCGGAACTTTTTATGGTTCCATTTATGCCTTTATTTTTTGTAGCATAAGTTCTAATGCCGAGAACATTATCAATTCTCGGAACCTGCAATTACAGAAACACCTTTGCTCAAAGTAATTTGAGTTCTCCAGTTAATTGGTCGATTTTCTCTGCTGGTGCGGGTCCAATACCTAAACAGGTAATTGTACCTGCAGGAATTTCAGTTAAACCTTTATCCACAATCAACGCATTGGGTAACCTTAGATTAATTGCATATTTCTCAAACTTTAGAAGTTCCTTTTCGTTTTTAACCTTCACTGCTATCTTGCGTTGACCCTCTAAAAGCCATGCTTTAAACCAGTTTCTATGATGTTTGCGAGCTTCAAGAGCAGCCGAAACAGCAGCATGTCCTGCCTGAGCTGAAATTTTTCCTTTGCTTAGATTCAAATCCTTTCGAAAGATTATAACCTGTTTATATTCAAAGTCACCCAAGGTAAGTACTCCAACCATTCTTTAGAGGAGACTAATCAAGATTTAAACCGTTTGCAACAAGATAGTTAATTAACAAGTAAACCAAGGCCACAGAAACAGTGGGTTTAATTAGAGTTTTTAACAGAGTGCGTCCTTGCAAATCGATTTCATCAATGTTTTCAATTGTTTTATTCAATCCAATCTTTCTGCAAAACCTCAGGATTCTATCTAGTTTTTCATCCGAGAGAGAGTCAAGAAAATTTCGGATTATTAGCATTACAGTAAAGTCAAAACTAAAACTCTTTTTGAATTGCTTCTGATAGAGCTTAAGAAAGTTACTAGATACATCGTCATTATTGATAGCGAGGTTCGCAACTTGTGCTGCGATAATTGAACTTCTTAATCCGAAAACTACACCTCCACCGGTAGTTGGTTTAACTTGGGAAGCTACGTCACCTAATGCCATAAAGCCATTTAAACATAATTTAGGAATAGGCCCTCCCAGAGTTATTGAATGAAATTCTTTGTTTTTAACTCTAGCCCGAGTTAAATATTGAGAAGCTATTGGATGACGGGTTATTAGTCTTTGTAAAAAATTGTTTGGATTTCCATTATTAGTTGCAAGTCCAATTTTTGCAGTTCCCTCAAGTTTTGGAATAAACCATGCATAAAATCCAGGTGCATATGCTTTTCCAAAATAAACATTAACTCTATTAGATTGTAAATTCTTCACATTTTCAACGTCAGCTTGGACAGCATAAACAAGTCGTTTAGGATTCAATGGAACTAAACCTGTCTGTTTTAGAAGTCTAGAAGAGATACCTTCTGCATCAAGCACAATCTTTGCTCTAAAAATCTCTTCTTTCCCTTCGCCTTGATTAACTTTTACACCTCTAACAAATCCATTTTCTATTAGTAATGATTGAACTCTAGAATTTAGATGAAAAGATACTCCTGCATCTTTAGCTTTAATAAAAATATGCTTATCAAACAATTCACGGTTAACAGCACAAGTAACAGGTTTAGATAAGATTGCAGGAAAAGAAAAACCACTGTAAGAATAAAAATTAGCTTGAGAAAACTCGTTTTCAATAATTTTGTCAGGAAGAGGATATAGACCTAAGGCTCTTAGGCTTGTTATGCTTAAATGACCAGCGCAATGGACTGGACTGCCAATTTCTGGATGTTCCTCAAAAACAGTAACTTTTTTCCCTAGTTTAGATAGAATTAAAGCTGCAAAAGATCCTACAGGTCCGCCTCCGACAACTATTATATCTTGAACGTCTTTCATCGAAAGCACACAATAACAGCACTCAAGGTGTTCTAAATAAGTTCAATACGTCTTTTTCCACGAGAAAGTGAAACAGTATTTATTTTACCCCCAACTTCCAATCGAAGAAGGAGTTCATTAAAGTCTTTATAACCTAAGTCGTCCAATTCACGCTTTAATTGATCAAAAAGTTCAGCGTCTGTAAGATCACCTTTCTTATTTAGAATTTCCAATATTGAACAATAAGCAGGCCGTGTTTTCCAGGTTTTTATTGGTATCTTTTTTACACTCCCTATGCAACGGGGGTTGAAGGTTTCTTTATTTGTCGGAAATGTTGACTAAAATCTTTGTACCATTTCTCCATTTCGGGAGTAACAGATGGACCTACTTCTTTTAGAGCTACTTGAAAATCGTTCATAGTAACTTCTCTAGCGGATAAATCTCTTCTTAATGCGTGCATCGCAGCTTCTCTGCAAAGAGATTCTATATCTGCTCCTGAATAATATTTTGTCTTGGCAGCTAAAGGAATTAAATCAACGTCACTAGCTAATGGCATGTCTTTTGTGTAAATAATAAATATTTCAAGTCGACTTTTTTCGTCAGGTTCAGGAACATAAATTAATCTATCAAACCTTCCAGGTCGTAGAACTGCCGAGTCTACTATATCGGGTCTGTTTGTGGCTGCAATCACAACTATGTCCGCAAGAGTGACAATACCGTCCATTTCTGTTAATAGTTGGCTTATAACCCGTTGAGATACTCCGCTATCAGATAATCCAAGTCCACGTCTAGGTGCAAGAGAGTCCATTTCATCAAGAAAAACTACTGCAGGAGAAGCCATACGAGCTTTTCTAAACACTTCCCTAATCGCTTTTTCAGATTCGCCAACCCATTTTGAGAATACTTCAGGACCCTTTATCGATATAAAGTTGGCTTCACTTTCTGTTGCTACCGCTCTGGCTAATAGAGTTTTTCCGCAACCAGGTGGACCAAATAAGAGTATACCTTTTGGTGGTTTTATTCCAAGTTTTGTGAACATTCCAGGATTTTTAATTGGCCATTCAACAGCTTCCTTTAAGTGTTGTTTTACCTCCTCTAAACCGCCTACATCTTCCCAACGAACGTTTGAGATTTCTATGTAAACTTCTCGCATTGCTGTTGGAGTAACTTCTTTGTATGCATTTATGAAATCATCCATTCTTACATCCATTTTTTCTAATACTTCAGGTGGAATACGTTCTTCTTCGAGATTTATCTGAGGGAGGTATCTGCGAAGTGCTTTCATAGCTGTTTCTCTACCTAATGCTGCTAAATCAGCTCCGGTATATCCGTGAGACATCTTTGAAAGCTTCTTAAGATCGACATCTTCTGCTAAGGGCATGCCTCTGGTATGAATTTGGAGAACTTCATGTCTTCCCTTTTTGTCAGGAACACCGATTTCAATTTCTCTATCAAAACGTCCAGGTCTTCTTAATGCTGGATCAAGAGCTTGGGGTCTGTTCGTTGCACCTATAACTATTACGTTTCCCCTTCCTGATAGACCATCCATCAAAGCAAGGAGTTGTGCTACCACTCGTCTTTCTACTTCTCCGGTGACCTCTTCACGTTTAGGGGCTATGGCATCTAGTTCATCAACAAATATTATACTTGGTGCGTTTTGCTGAGCCTGCTGGAATATTTCTCTTAGTCTAGCTTCTGACTCGCCATAGAATTTGCTCATGATTTCTGGACCATTTATTGAGTGGAAATTCGCTTCTGATTCATTTGCTACCGCTCTGGCAAGCAAAGTTTTCCCACATCCTGGGGGGCCATGTAACAGAACTCCCTTTGGTGGTTCTATTCCCAATCTTTGGAAAATTTCTGGATGTCTTAATGGAAGCTCTACCATTTCCCTTACTCTTTGGATTTCTTCATGTAATCCTCCGATATCTTCGTAGGTAGTTCGGGGTAGACCTTTTGTTTCAGGAGCTGGTTCGTTTAGTATTACAAGTCTTGTTTCAGCCGTAACCTTAGTAATTCCATGGGGGCGAGTTTTTGTTACTGTAAAGGGTATTGCGTGACCTAACATCATTACAAGAGTAGTATCGCCCTCAACTAGAGTGCGTTCCATTAAGCGGTTTTTCACAAAATTAGTGAAGTCGTCATCAACATTAAGGCGCATATCTACAGGACCAAGAGTAATAGTTAAGGCTGGTTTGACTTTTGCTGGTTTAATTACTACATACTCATTTATGGCTGCTCCAGCATTCTTGCGTGTAAATCCGTCAATCCGAATAATTTCTTTATTTTGATCCTCACTATATGCTGGCCAAGCTATAGCTGAAGTTGTTCTCTTATTAACAATTTCAATAACATCACCAGCACTAATACCTAGTGTTTGCATTGTTTTCTGATCAATACGAGCAATGCCTCTTCCTACATCTCTTTGTCTCGCATCTCCAACACGTAATTGAACTTCAATCATCTAAAACACTCCGTGTCAATGCACGAATAGCGCGTGGTGAAACAGAGATTTATTCCTATATAAACTTTAAATCCAATATCGAAATACTATCGACTTGTCCTTCTGACCATTAAAGTTTGAACTTGACTAACCCCACTGATTTTCTCAAGTCGAGTCTCAAAGGTATTGACTAAACCGGTTATATCTTCTGGAAATTTCACTTGCACTAGTAGAACTTTTAATCCAAAAGCTATTGGTTCTTCCCCATAACCTTCTAAAGAAGAGGAGGATGGTACACAACTTTCAATTTTTTTCTTTAATTCATCAAAACTGTCTACCACTTCTTCTGGAAATACTTTATAAGTCACTATAACATGGCCCATGTTCACATTCACCTTTATGGTCCAGAAAAACCACATTTAGGGCAACTATATGTACGGCCAAACTTTCTGCATCTTCCACACCGTTTAATTTGTATTTCACCACATTCAGGGCAGAAGAATTTTGTTGCTTCCGTTCCAGGTTGAATTGGTTTTCCACAGCTGGTACATGTTACTAAAGATAGAGTTGCTTTTTCTGACATCAAGCTCATCTCTGAGACGGTCTTCTAATGTAAACCTTCCTTATATCTTCTATGTTTGCCTTTTCGTAAGTTTATTATTAATGTTGTCAGCCTATAGTCTATTAGGGTCTGTTTTGGGAGTTAAGCTTCGAGAAATTGTGCCTAAAACTTCTATCAAACTAGAGAGCTTAAGTGGAAAAACTATTGCTATAGATGCTTATAATGCATTATATCAATTTCTTGCTATAATTCGCCAGCCTAATGGTACACCTTTAAAAGATCACTCGGGAAAAGTGACGAGCCATCTAAGCGGTTTACTATATAGAACAAGTAATCTGATGGAGTTGGGAATAAAACCAATTTTTGTTTTTGATGGAACTCCTCCAGCTCTAAAAGAGGCAGAAATAAAAAGGCGATCAAAAGCAAAAGAAGAAGCATTAGCAAAATATGCAAAAG
>JAOZGY010000110.1 GCA_026015145.1 Candidatus Bathyarchaeota archaeon
GGAGTAAACCTCTAACAAGCCCTTTTTTTGTTTACAAGTCTTCATTATCTCCATGTATTCCATTTTCTCCATGAGATAAGTAATTATAATTCAGGATAATTATACGCTTCATAGTTAGTTGTCTACCTGATGGTCTACTATGCCTGAAAATAACTCCTCCAGTATTGACATATTTGGTATGTTATCTGATGATAGTGAGGAGAAGAAAAAATCTCAGAGAGAAGAACTGTTGTCTACTACAGGCGTGAAGGAGTTTTTTAAGGAAGGAGATATCAGAATTGATAAACGGACATGTTGGGGATTAGAGTGCAAACTTTGTATTGATGCTTGTCCAACTAACGCTTTGTTTTGGCAATCTGGAGAAGTTAAAATCATCAAAGACCTTTGTGTTTATTGTGGTGCTTGTGTTTTATGCTGTATGGTTGATGATTGCATAAAAATTAAAAGAAAACGAGAAAACGGGAAAATTGAAAAGTTCAGTAAACCAAAAGACGTCATTAAACTTGAAGAAAGAATTAACACAAAAAAAAGAGTCGAACGAGTAACAGGTCTTTTTCCGTCAGTTGACAGATACTGTGAAAAATATCAAAAACAAAAAAAATAGTTCGTTTTTTGTTTGATTCCTTTTGGATTTCATTACTTTCTCGTATTAACTCTTATATTTACTGCATGTATATCTAACTAACATAGTGAGGGTTAAATATTGAAACTTGTAACTGTTTTGCTCCCAGAAGCTTATCTTGAAGGATTAGATGAACTCGTTCGAGGAAATATGTATCCAAGTAGAAGTTCAGTTATCCGCTCAGCAGTCAGAGATCTGCTTAAAAAGGAACTATGGGAAAAACGTGGAAGATAACTGATTTACTATTTGTCTTTCTAGATATCTTTCGAATTTTTTGCTAGCTCATTTTTAATTTTTCAATTAATTTTTTGACTGTTTCATTGGGATTTTCAGCAAGTGTTATGCTTCTTCCTACTATGAGATAACTTGCACCAGCATTTAGAGCGGAAATTCCCCTTCCACCTTGAATTCCTATTCCAGGAGAATAAATAGGTATTTTGTCTCCTAATATATTATGAATTTCTTTGATTTTTTCAGGAACCGTAGCACCAACAACTACACCGTCGGCTCCCCACTTTAATGCTTTTCTGGCAAAGGAAACATACTGAGCTATTTTCTCCTCCTTTCCTTTATCATAAATAAATTGGCCATACCCCTCCTGTGCACCTTTATGACTCATATACACAAGAAGAATAACACCACGGTGCATCTTTTTTGCCATATCAAATATTGGTTTTAGTCCCTCATCCCAACCCACAAATGGATTGGCAATAATAGCGTCAAAACCAGCTGAATAATAGTACTCAGCAATTACTTTATTTGTTGCTCCAATATCATTTGCTTTACAATCCATTATCACGGGAAGATTTTTTTCATGAATTATTTCTATTAACTTTTTTACTCCTTGAAAAGTACCCAGAGGAAGCACTAAATGATGATTGATTTTAACAGCACAAATGTGGGGATAAACCTCGTCAATAACATTTTTAGCTTTATGGAAAAGACTTTTTTGGCTATTCAAACTAATAAAAGGAAAATCCAAAGCTAAAACAATTTTAGTATCTTTTTTCTTTGCTATCTCTTCCATCTTTGCTTTAAACATAAACATCTAACCCTCCCTTATCTGAGGCTGACTCAATTAATCTTTATTGTTTATTTTTATCATTTTAAGGTTTTATTATTTCTGAAAATATTCAGAAACAGAAAATATTCTGCGAGAACCTTAAATTTAAGATTCTTAATTTTTAGCCTAGAATCAAATTTGAACTTGGATTATAGAAAATTATAAAAAAGCTGATTTATGGAGAGAAAAAATTGACTAAAAACCTATCTGAAAAAATTATTTCATCACATTTGATTGAGGGACAAATGGATCCTGGTGAGCAAATAGGATTATCCATAGATCATACTCTTACTCAAGATTCAACTGGAACCTTGGCATATTTGGAATTCGAATCTATGGGTGTATCTAAGGTTAAGACAAAGTTGAGTCTGAGTTTTGTGGACCATAATATGCTTCAAAACGATTTTAGAAACGCGGATGATCATAAATATTTGCAAGCTGTGGCCGCGAAATATGGAATAGTTTTTTCAAGACCAGGAAATGGAATATGTCATCAACTTTATCTTGAACGTTTTGCAAAACCAGGTTTTACTCTCTTAGGAAGTGATAGTCACACTCCAACCGCAGGTGGTATGGGAATGATCAGTATTGGTACTGGAGGTCTTGATGTGGCTGCCGCTATGGCAGGAGAAGCTTTCTTTTTAGAAATGCCAGCCATAATGGGTGTAAAACTCACAGGTCACCTATCTCCTTTTGTGAGCGCTAAAGATGTTATTTTGTCAATTCTGAAAAAACTATCAGTTAAGGGTGGAGTAAATAAGGTCCTTGAATATTTCGGTCAAGGTGTAGAAACATTAAGTGTTCCTGAAAGAGGCACAATAACAAATATGGGAACAGAAACAGGAGCCACAACATCAATTTTTCCTTCTGATGATGTAACAAAAGCTTTTTTGAAAAGTCAGGAACGGGAAAAAGATTGGTTAGAATTAAAATCAGATAATAATGCTAGTTATAGTGAATTAATTGAATTAAACCTTTTAGAAATTGAACCGCAATTAGCTCTTCCACATAGTCCGGACAAAGTAGAACTAGTAAAAGATTTTGATGGTACTCCAATTGACCAAGTTTGTATTGGAAGTTGCACTAATTCCTCTCTAAGAGACCTAAAATTGATTGCCAATCTGCTCAGAGGGAAAAAAGTCAATGACCATGTAAGTCTAACTATTTCGCCAGGTTCACGACAAGTCTTGGAGAATTTGGCTTCTAGCGGAGATCTGTTAGACATAATAAAAGCTGGAGCACGAGTAATCGAGAATGGATGTGGTCCATGTATTGGAATTGGACAAGCACCTACAACTGATGCAATATCTCTTAGAACTTTCAATAGAAACTTCAAGGGGCGATCGGGGACTCAAAGTGCAAAAATCTATCTAGTTAGCCCTGAAACTGCAGTTGCTTCAGCAATAAACGGAAAAATAACTGATCCACGAAAACTTGGGAGTTATCCAAATATTAGCTCATCTGAAAAAATAATCATCAACGATAATATGTTTATCTTCCCTCACAAAAACTCTCTGAATAAAGAAATTATAAGAGGTCCAAATATTCAACCTCTTCCTAATTTTCCCCCTCTTCCAGAAATTCTTTTAGGAGAAGTGCTACTAAAAACTGGGGATAACATTTCAACTGATGATATTCTCCCTGGTGGTTCACAGATTATGTCGTTGCGTAGCAATATTCCAGAGATAAGCAAATTCGTATTTCAATATGTGGATTCATCTTTTCCTAAGAGAGCTTTGGACAAGGGTGGCGGTTTTATAATTGGGGGAGAAAACTATGGTCAAGGTTCATCAAGAGAACATGCAGCATTAGCACCCAAATATCTTGGTGTTAAAGCGATAATTGCTAAATCTTTTGCTAGGATCCACTTGGCTAATCTTGTAAACTTTGGAATTTTACCTTTAAATTTTGTGGACAAACAAGATTACAATCGAATTAAGCAGGGTGATTTTCTAAATATTGATATTAAATCTGTCAAAGACGTAGTTTCCTTGACAAATATTAGCAAGAAAGAAATGATTCAGGTTGCGTTTAGGTTAAGTAATAGAGAAAAAGATATGATTAAAGTTGGTGGAAAACTAGCTGCAATTCAGGCAAAGCAAGCCAACTATTGATTAATATTAAGATTTATTACATATGAGAAATTACTAATTGTATCATGGTTCTAAAAGATGTTTTATCAAAAGAAGCAAAACCTGCTTTTATGTTAGGTAATGAAGCGATCGTTAGAGGTGCTCTGGAAGCAGATGTGAAGGTGGTTGCTTTCTATCCGGGTGCTCCTACCTCAGAAGTATTAGATACTTTTTCAGCAGCAATTGGCGAATTTGATTATCAAATGGAAATTACTTCAAATGAGAAAGTAGCCTTGGAAGTAACTGCTGGCGCAGCTTTTTCAGGAGTTCGAAGTCTTACAGCTATGAAAAGCGTTGGAACTAATGTTGCTTCTGATATTTTATTTGTTCTTGGCTATACTGGTGTTCGAGGTGGACTTGTTATTGTTATGGCTGATGATCCCCACGCTCATTCCTCTCAATCAGAAGAAGATGGCAGATTCTTTGCACCAAATGCGTATATACCGATGCTTGAACCCGCTTCCCCTCAAGAAGCTAAGGACATGACTAAAAGAGCATTTGAAATCTCTGAAAAACATCGAGTTCCAGTAATTATTCGAACTGTTACAAGAGTAAATCATCAAAGCGGGATTGTGCAACTAAACAAGTTTGTTCGTAAAGATTTCAAGAAAGTCAAATGGAAAGATCTTGCTGAAGAATATACTACTTTAGGCGAGGTAGCTAGACAAAAAAAACTCAAAATGCTAAAACGAACCAAAGCAATATCCGAGGAATTTGAAACATCAGAATTCAACGTTATTACAAAAGCTGACTCTGATATTGGTATAATAACTTCGTCTGTTTCCTACCTGCATGCACTTGAAGCACTCAAAATTCTCGGATTACAAAACAAGGTAAGTGTTTTGAAATTAGGCACTACTTTTCCGCTTCCGAAAAAATTGATCCAAGGTTTTATTAAAAATCTGAAAAAAGTAATTATTGTTGAGGAGCTTTCTCCCTATTTAGAAAAAGAAGTTTATGTCTTATCAAAGAATATTAATCCTAACCTAAAAATTTTTGGAAAGCTTTCAGGAACTTTTTCGGAAGCTTGGGAATACAATCCAGATATAGTTACAACTGGAATAGCCTTAGCAACTGGATCTAAAAAACCTAATTATAAAACATTATCACAAAAAGCAAAAAAACTCAAAGAGAATCTGCCAGACCGCTATCCTACTTTCTGCGCTGGATGTCCCCACAGAGCCACATTTGTAGCACTAAATCAAGCTCTAAAAATTCAAGTATCAAAAGGTCAAAATCACTATTTTGCCAATGACATAGGATGCTATTCTATGTGGATTTACCCGCCTATATCGCGTTCTGATAGTTCATTGTGTATGGGAGCAGGAGTTGGTGTAGCTAATGGTTTATCGCATGTTATTGAAGAAAGAGTAGTTACAATAATTGGAGACTCAACCTTTTTCCATGCTGGTATACCTGCTATAGTTAATGCTGTTCATAACCAAAACAAGTTCACGGTATTTATATTAGATAATTCTGTAACTGCGATGACTGGTCAACAGTTTAATCCTTCAACTGAATTTACTGCAGGTGGAAGAAAAGGAAAAAAGGTCTTAATAGAGAACATCTGCAAGGCTATTGGAGTAGAATTTGTTGAGGTTGTGGATTCATATGATGTCAAAAACAACGTTGAGATCTTTAGAAAAGCTTTAGATTTTGATGGTTTGGCAGTGGTTGTTTCCAGAAGAGAATGCGCGCTATATGGAGATAGAGTAAAAAGAAGACAAGGAACACCTATTGTACCCTTTTATGTCGATAAAACAATGTGCAAAAAACCCTATGTGTGTCTTCGAACTTTCTATTGTCCCGCATATGAGCTTGACAAAGATAAGCAACCAAGGATATCACTTGAACTTTGCGATGGTTGTTCTGTTTGCTCAAAATTATGTCCTTTTCATTCAATAAAGCGTGCAGGGGTGAAAACATGAGTTTAAACGTGTTTATCTGTGGAGTTGGAGGCCAGGGTTTAGTGCTCTTGACTAGAGTTATTGGTGATGCTTGTGCAAGAAGTGGCAAAAAAATTGTTACAGGTGAAATGTATGGTCTTTCGCAAAGAAGTGGAGCTGTGTCAGTTCATATGAGGATAGGAGAAAATGTTTATTCACCATTGATTCCTCTTGGAAAAGCAGACATAATGATTGCTCTAGAAGCTATTGAGTCCCTTCGATATATTGAATACCTCAAAAAAGATGGCGTAATTTTGATGAATAAAAGAATTATGCACCCCCCAATAGAGACCTCAAAGATTGTTACTTCAAAAAACAAAATAGAATACTTCACACTTGACCAAGTTGTTGCAAGGCTCAAAAAGTGGACATCAAATATTGCAATAATTGACGCGTTGAAATTAGCAAAACAAAGTGGGAATGCAAGAACAGAAAACACCGTCTTTTTAGGCTGTTTATCAGCTCTGGAAGTGTTTCCAGTTGAAGAAAAACAAGTTAAACAAAGTATAGCTGATGCTGTGCCAAAGAAAACTGTGGAGATGAATCTTAAAGCTTTTGATTTGGGTAGAAAAAACGCTTACGATTCTTTATGCAAAAAAGTTGCTTGCAGAGAAAAACCTAATTAGCTGAACCTGATAAAAATTGACCCTTTTTATTCATCTTTTTTATGTATAATCTTTACCTTGAGCATAAAAGAAAAAGGGAAGTTAAATTTTATTCTTCAATTAGAAGCAATGATATTGTTGATCTCACTTTTTTGATTTGTCTTAGTCGATTACTAATAATATCTTTTAGTGCATCCATGGAATCCGCTCTCACTTTAACTGCAAGATCGTATACGCCATAGGAAATGTAGGCTTCTTCAACACCTTCGACTTTTTTCACATTCTTTAATACTTGGTTTTCTGAACCTGACTCAATATTAAACAGAACTAAAGCTCGCTGCATTTCAAATCGCCTCCTGAGTTATTCTTGTTTAAAAAACACTTTAATAACAATGTTATGCACTTAATTAGTTTTTTCCCTCCCACTTTTCAAGCAGCATTTTCAATAGCTTTCCTCTAAGTAATGTGAAGACCTTGGAGAGTATATTATTCTATAAGAACTCTACAATTTAGTAGTTACATATTATGTACTTGCAAAAAAGCGAATAAGAGCTTCTAAATAGATGAATGAATGCAATCCTGCTATAATAAAAGAGCTCAATACTGTTATAACTACAAGAACACAGGAACACAAAGAAAGCCAAGTTGTGATTCTCACTTTATTTTCAAAATAAAATAGAAGGGTTGTTGAGAAAGTGGAGAACAGTATTAGTGTTAATGTTTCTTTTGGATCCCAGGACCAAAAACTACCCCAGGCTAATTGAGCCCAGATTATTCCTGTAACTAATCCTAAAAACGTAAATAGCCAAGCAAAAACACCTAATGACTTTATTGTGCTTTTCTGCTTGTTCTGAATAAGAATTAATGATACTGTGAAGATGAAAATCAGTGCATGTCCTGCTATTGCCAAAGGTGGATGTATATAAAGCATATTAGAGCTTAGTTCGTGAGTGCTCATTTTAAAAATCACAGATTTTAGTTAATATCTGCAGCCTTTGTATCTGATATTTATTGAATAAGGTTTGTGACTTTTTTGTTTTGTTGTTCGCTTCAAAATAATAAGTAAACTAATTGACACCATTAGAATTATAGGAACTAGGATTGTTGAGAATTCAGGTATAGGTTCTGCGATATGTATAGTAGTTAATGCTATTGACGTTTGAGGAGGATTGCTTGAGTCAGAAGCTGTGATTCGCAAGGTTAATGTTTGGTTGGTATCGGGGATTTCCCATGTTAAAGAACTGTTGTGTAGAATGTTTTTTGCGATGGTTATCCATTGCTCGTTAGAATTTGAAAGTAGGTATTCTATTGTTATCCTCAAGGGGCTTGTTCCTCCGTTTGTTTGCCATGAAAGTTCTTGGGTTGTTAGTGCTGGCCAACTTTCCTCTTGTTTTGGTGATTGGATAATCACTGATAATTGCTTTATTGCTGGTGTGGGTGTTGGAGTTGGCGTTGGAGTTGGTGTGGTTGTGGGTGTTGAATTAGGGGAAAAAGTTGGAGTTGGTGTTGGAGTAGGAGTTGGTGTGGTTGTTGGAGTCGGTGAAGATGTGGGCAGTCCAACAGTTATGGGTGCTGAGTAGCCCTCTGTGAACTCAGAAACAAAATGATCGTTTGTTCCAATAGCGCTAATCAATATTCTATCATATCCATCTGAGAGTCCTGTTATCTGCCAAGTGGCACTTCTCTTGCCCAAAGACACGTCTCCAATATTGTAGGTCTGGGAATTAACTGAAAAAAAGCCATATTCTGAAGCTAGACTCAAAGAAACATCTGATATTATATCATATATTCCCGGATTACCACCGTTTTCAATGATTACTATCACAGTTTTAGTTTCATCAATATCTAAGGTGGAAGGAATTTGAGTTTGACTATCTGCTTCAAGAATATCAAGATACTGATCAAAATCTCCATTAGGGAAAGGATGACAAGGACTACAAGGATTATTAGAGATGCCTTCAGCCTTGGGCGAGAATACAATAAACAAAATAACCGATAACGAAATCCCAAGCAAGACATAAGATGCTTTTTTCAGACTAATAACCCTCTATATCACTGTGATTTTTACACTCAAGCATAAAAAAGGTTTGCTTGGATCCTTGGGTGCATCAAAAAGCTTCAGTTGTTTGTGTACTTAAGTGTTTTAAATAAAAATGTAACAATTTTTTTATTTAGTCTGTGAAACCTTTGGTGCGGGAGGTGGGATTCGAACCCACGAACGCCTACGCGACAGGGTCCTAAGCCCTGCTCCTTTGACCTGACTGGGAGACCCCCGCCAACAATACAC